>NZ_RZSJ01000576.1:0-3845 GCF_003998025.1 Mesorhizobium sp. M8A.F.Ca.ET.021.01.1.1 | reverse complement strand
GTTCAAGTGCCGACGACGCTCAATGTCGGGTCGTTCGACCTCATCCATCCCGGCATGGTGAAGATGCCGGCGGCGGAGGAAGCACCGGCGCGGCGGTTGATGCAGGCGCATCTCGAGCTTGGCTGTCAGGCGACATTCACCTGCGCACCCTACCAAACGCGGTTCCGACCCAAATTCGGCCAGCAGATCGCCTGGGGGGAATCCAATGCCATTGTCTTCGCCAATTCGGTGATCGGCGCGCGCACCAACCGCTACGGCGATTTCATCGATCTGTGCTGCGCCATGACAGGGCGCGCACCGGCCTGGGGCCTGCATCTCAGCGAAAACCGGCGCGGCCGTGTCCTGTTCGAACTGGACGTTGCCGAGCTGGAACCGACTGACAGCCTGTTCGTCGGCGTCGGGCTGATCATTGGGCAAGCCAGCGGCGACCGCGTTCCGGTGATTGCGGGCCTGCCCAGGCCGCGCGACGAGGACCAGTTGAAAGCGCTCGGTGCCGCGGCGGCAACGACAGGCGCGGTGGCGCTGTTCCATGCGGTTGGCATCACGCCGGAGGCCGGAACCGGCGACGAGGCGTTTCAAGGCATGGTGCCCGAGGAGATCGTCCGCGTCAGCCGTGCCGACATCAACCATGCATTGGCCAGGCTGTCGATGGTGCCTGACGGTGCGCCGCTCCGCGCCGTGTCGCTGGGCACGCCGCATTTCTCGCATGAGGAATGGATGCGCCTGCTGCCGCTGCTGCGTGAGGCAGCACCCGGGAAGGGCATCCCGATCTACGTCAACACCGGACGCGCGACGCTGACGCGATTGCAGGAGGAGGGGGCGCTCGACGGCATGGAGGCATTCGGCCTGATCCCGGTTGCCGATACCTGCACCTATGTCACCTCGATCCTCGAACGTCTCGACGGCGTGGTGATGACCAATTCCGGCAAATGGGCGCATTACGCGCCGGGCAATATCGGCGTGACCGTCGCCTTCGCCGAGATGAGAGACTGCATCCGCTCCGCCGCGGTTGGCCACGTCGTGCGGGGTGTGTCGTGACGCGGCGGATTGAAACGGGCGCGGCTGACCGGCTGGGCACTTTCCAACTGACCGGCGCCGCCGAAGGGCAGGCCTTAGTGTTCTCGCAGCCGCTCAGTTTCTGGGGCGGCATCGATGCCGAGACCGGCGACATAACAGATCATTCGCATCCAGGTCTTGGCCAGAATGTCGCCGGCAAGATCCTTGTCATGCCGAGCGGCCGGGGATCGTCATCCTCGTCCTCGGTGCTGGCCGAGGCGATCCGCAGAGGCACGGCGCCGGCGGGTATTCTTCTGGAGCGGCCGGACCCGATCCTGGCGGTGGGCGCGATCGTCGCCGAGTTTCTCTACGACATTCGCATGCCGCTTGTGGTGTGCGATATTTCCGGCATTGGTTCCGGTGGTCGGATTTTCATCGGTGCTGGTGGGGATGGCGCTGCGGTCGTTCGCAAGGTCTAGGAACATGCGTTCCTAATCAAGCTCAGCGCGCACATCGCGGATGGAAACCGCCGCTGCTTCCCAATTTCTTCCAAGACGGCTTCCTCTCGAACAAACCTGCCGGCGCGGCCCCGAACATTGGCACGATATTCTAAGCTGCGCGGTTGACCGTGGGCGTGCCCTGCGACTTATAATTCTACTAAATTCATAGACTAACTGCGGTGCCTGGGCGCTTGCCGCTTGACCTGTGAAAGCCGGCTGAAGGGAGAGCATCGATGCCGAAGACTGAATCCAATCCGATCGAGCTTGGCACCGAGGCCGCCGACTTCCTGTTGCCGGACGCACAGGGCGTGCTGCACCGGCTCGCCGATTTCGATGTCAGGCCGGCCTTGCTCGTTGCCTTCATTTCGAACCGTTGCCCCTTTGTCGTGCTGATCCGCGAACAGCTCGCCGCATTCGCGAGAGACTACGCGGCCAAGGGCCTGCATGTGGTGGCGATCAACGCCAACGACCATCTGGAGCATCCCGAGGAGACACTGGCGCGGATCGGCGAGGAGTCTGAAAAGGTCGGTTATTCCTTCCCCTATCTGAAGGACGCCTCGCAGCAGGTGGCGAAAGCCTATGGCGCGGCTTGCACGCCCGACTTCTTCCTGTTCGGCGCCGATCGCCGGCTCGCCTATCACGGCCAGTTCGACGACGCGCGGCCAGGCAACGGCAAGCCGGTGACCGGTGCTGATCTGCGCGCGGCTGTCGACACGGTGCTGGAAGGCGGCAGGCCCGCCGCAAGCCAAGTGCCGTCGATCGGCTGCAACATCAAATGGAGCGCCGGCAATGAGCCGGTGTGGTTCTCCGGTGCGGCCCGCGCCGCATAGCGCCGGCCACGTCGCACTCCTTCGCCGAGCATCCATGCCCAAGTCGCAAAAATCAGCTTCCGACAACTTGCATCTCCAGGCCGATGTGCTGGTGCTGGGCGGCGGTCCGTCGGCGGCCTGGGCGGCGGTGGCGGCGGCCGACAGCGGCGCCAAGGTGGTGCTGGCCGACAAGGGCTATCTCGGCACCAGCGGCGCCACGGCGCCTTCCAACACCGGCACCTGGTGCGTGCCGCCGGGCGACAACAGGCATGCCGCGGTGGAGCGGCGCTGGCAGCGCACCGGCGAACTCGCCGACCAGCGGTGGATGCTGCGTTGCGTCGACACCGCCTACCGCAATCTGCTCAGGCTTTCGGAGTGGGGTTATCCCTTCCCAAGCGAGGATGACGGGCGGCTCTACATCGCCAATCTGCGCGGGCCGGACTACATGCGCTTCATGCGCCGCCGCGTGCTGCTGGCCGGCGTAACCGTGCTCGACCATCATCCCGCGCTCGAACTCCTGTCCGATGGCGATGCCATCGTTGGCGCCGCCGGTGTCGCCCGGCAGGCGGGCCATGACTGGCGCGTCGACGCCAAGGCCGTGGTGCTGGCGACCGGCGGCTGTGCGTTCCGCGAGCGCATCCTCGGCGGGACAGGGCTGACCGGGGATGGTTATCTGATGGCGGCTGAGGCCGGCGCCAGCCTTTCCGGCATGGAATTCACTGGCAAGTACACGTTGGCGCCGTACGGTTCCTCGCTGAACAAGGGGTTGCCGTTCCGCTGGGCCTCGTTCCATCGCGAGGATGGCTCGCCGATCCTCGGACCCACGGGCGAGCCGTTGCGGAACGGCATCGGCGACCGCGAGGACGAGGTGGCGCGCGCGCTGATCGACGGGCCGGTCTATGCGCGGCTCGACCAGGCCGAACCGGCGCTGCAGGGCTGGCTGCGTCAGGGTCAGCCGAACTGCTTCGTTCCCTATGACCGGGCCGGCATCGATCCGTTCAGCGATCTGTTCCGCATCACGCTGCGTGCCGAAGGCACGGTGCGCGGCACTGGCGGCATCGACATTGTCTCCGACGATTGCGCCACAGGCGTGCCTGGCCTCTATGTCGCCGGTGACGCCGCAAGCCGCGAGATCATGACCGGGGCGGTGTCGGGCGGGGGCGCCGTCAATTCCTCCTGGGCGCTGGCCAGTGGCTGGTGGGCAGGCAAGGGCGCATCGACCCATGCCAAGCGCCGCGCCGGCAAGGCGTTTCGGGGCACCGTGCAACCGCTCGGTCAGGCCGGGCTGCGTCCTGCGGCAACGCCGCGCGCCGATATCGCGGCGGGCGAGGTCATCGAGGCGGTGCGTAACGAAGTGACGCCACTCGACAAGAACTTCTTCCGCAGCGGCGCAAGCCTGGAGAAATGCAGCGAGCGGCTGGAGAGCGTCTGGCGCGATGTGCGCGACCATCTGCGGGGCGAGGGAGCGGACAAGGTCCGCGCACGCGAGGCGGCATCGATCGCCGCTGCCGGGCGCTGGTCCGTGGCCTCGGCATTGCAC
>NZ_RZSJ01000575.1:0-3852 GCF_003998025.1 Mesorhizobium sp. M8A.F.Ca.ET.021.01.1.1 | reverse complement strand
TAGTGGAGACGTACGATAATCCGTCTGGGAACCATTAGTGGTTGCTGTATTGGTGCTGGTCTTATGATCGCCATCTACCACCGAGATACTGCGGAGTAGCGCTCTGTTGGGTGCTGTCTCGTGCGAGGGACATCCCTTCCAAATGAGGGGCAGTCGCTGAACGATTGCTGCACATCCGCTTCATGCCGATGAAGCAAAAGCTTCATGACTATGGAGCAAATGGATGTGCAAGATGAACCGCTCAAACAGACTACCAAAATTCAGAATCGCGCACGCCGAGAAGCAAAATTGGCGATGCTTCTACTGCGGGTTCCCAATGTGGAACGGAGATCCTTCTCGGCCATCTGATGCTCGCCAACTTTCTGTTAGGTTGCTTAGTCGCTTCCTCTGCACTGCGGAACATCTGAGCCCCAAGATGGATGGCGGCAAAGATAGACCCGAAAACCTCGTCGCTGCCTGCAAATTTTGCAACCAAACCCGGCACAGGATGCGAAATGTATTGTCGCCTGCCGCCTACCAGCAACACGTCCGAAAGAGAATACTGGCCAGGAAATGGCACCCAATTGAGTATCACCGCTTGCTAGATGACCCATATTAGACAGCCCTTCGAACGGCCGTGAAAGCCAGCCCATTTGCTGAGACCCGGCTTTCCCTGGGGCCTCGATCACTGCAATACTAGCGATCAAGGCTACCTCTGGATCACATCGATGTTGGAAATCCCGGAAGATCGATGCGAGCGCCATCGTCTATCCAAGGCGATCGACGACGCCTTCAAGGCCGGTGACTTCGATGAACTTGGCAAGGCCCTGGGCGGTTCGCCCCGCTGGTTCGACGAGCGCATGCCGTTCGAACTCGGTCTTGGCCATCCGCTGGAATACGCGATCTACTGGAGCCCTCTCGCCTTCGTCGCAACGCTGATCGAGGCCGGTACGAGCCCGAACTACGAAGATCATGCCGGATTTCCACCGATCATCGCGGCGCTGTCCACCGCACGCGCGGACAAGCTCGACATCATCCGCATCCTGGTCGATCACGGCGCCGACCCCAACATGCGGGGCGTGAACGACTGGACGCCGCTTCACTATGCGGTGGCCATCCGCAGCGTCGAGGCGATCCGCCTGCTTCTCGCCGCCGGCGCGGACCCGACGCTCGAAACCCGTATCGATCATTACACGACGGCCCTTGAGGAAGCCGACAGTGCAGGCTTTGAAGCCGGGGCTTCATTGCTGCGCGATGCGATGGCCAAGCGCGGCCCTAACGGACCAATGAACAATGGTTGAGCGCGAGGCATTGACGCGATGCGAGAAACCGGTCCCGGAAATGCGCGAAGACCGCTAAGAGGTACGGCCATGATCAAGCCGACCGTCGCCCCCTCACAGATCCTGGACCGCCTCGCACAACGCTTCGCCGGAATTTCCGACTTTCAGCAAGCGTCCGAAGGCGAGGAGTCGCAGGCCTTTGCTTTCGCCAGCGAAGGCAATCCTTACATCATCCGCATCAATCGCTCAGATGCCGGATTCGAAAAAGACCGTTTCCTGTTCCAACGCTTCGCGAGCGCTGACCTGCCTGTTCCCGAGATCCTGACGATAGAGGCTTTTTCCGACCACATCTGGTGCTGCGTCTCACGAAGGGTTGCCGGCATCACCCTGGAGGATATGGCTCCTGTCGATCTACCTGCCGTCCTCGAACCAGTATCGAAGATCCTGGACACGATGGCAGGGGCCGACACGGCCGGAACCAAAGGCTTTGGACCTTTCGATGCATCCGGTTCCGGCAGCTTTCGCAGCTGGCGCGATTTCCTGCTTTCCGGCGACGACGATTGCCGTGACTGGGCCAAGGCAGTCACGCGTGCCGACATGGCGCGCATCCGCGCCATTCTTGGGCGGATACGCGCTTTGGCCGTGCTCTGCCCTGAAATCCGCAAACTGGTGCATGGCGATTTCGGTTCGAACAATGTTCTCGCCGACGACGGCCGCATCACCGGGGTGATCGACTGGTCTGAAGCGCTGTTCGGCGACCCGCTCTACGATGTCGCCAACATCCTGTTCTGGCGGCCATGGCTCGACTGCATGGAACAGCAGGCGCGCTTCTTCGAAACGCACCAACCCGACCGGCTTTACCACCAGCGACGACTGCTTTGCTATCAGCTCCGCATCGGCATCGATGTGCTTTACGAAGCTGCCGTCGACGGCAACGACGCGGAAGCGGGGTGGGCACTAGCGCGATGTGAAAGCATCGCCACCCGTTGAGAGGCTCAGAGCTTCTTCAATCCCGCCTTGAAGCGTTTGCCATTGGCGACGTAGTGCGCGGCCGAGGCGCGCAGCCTGGCGACCGCCGCGTCGTCCAGCACCCTGATCGCCTTGGCGGGCGAGCCGACGATCAGCGAATTGTCGGGAAATTCCTTGCCTTCGGTGACCAGCGCGCCGGCGCCGACCAGTGAATTCCTGCCGATCCTGGCGCCGTTCAGCACGATTGCGCCCATGCCGATCAGGCTGTTGTCACCAATCGTGCAGCCATGCAGCATGGCGCGGTGGCCGATGGTGCATCCTTCGCCGATGGTCAGCGGAAAGCCGGGATCGGTGTGCATGACGGTGTGTTCCTGCACATTGGTGTCGGCGCCGATGACGATGGGCTCGTTGTCACCCCTGATGACGACGCCGAACCAGAAGCCGGCATTGCGGCCGATCCTGACGTCGCCAATCAGCGTGGCGTCGGGCGCGATCCAGTTCGAGTCCGCGTCGGCGAAGCGGGGCTCCGTTCCATCGATCGCATAAAGCGGCATTGTCGGTCTCCGATTCGTCTCAGGCTGGAAACCCTAGGAGACGGACCGCCCAGGAAGCAATGGCGAGCACGACGATGCCCAGGGCCAGCGACCAGGCAATAGCGGTGCAGCCACATGACAGGAGCGCCACTGTCGAAATGCGATCCTGGCGCCGCGCATCGAGAGCTTCGTTGACCAGCATGAACGGCCCGGCGCCGGCGGTGGCAGCTAGCGAGCGCAGCACATGCGAGGGCGACACATAAGGTTCGGCGAAGGCGACCTTGCGACCCGACACCAACTCCATTGTCGAGCCCGTCAGGCCGCAAACGGTCAGCCCGACGACAAAAGCGAACAGCAAGAGTTCCATCTGGGCCATATTAACCCTCCATTTACCATGAAATCGCACAGTCGTTTCAAGAAGGCTGCAAGAGCCGTGCCGTGCGATGTGTGCCGCCGCGGGGCACCCGGACGGTGATGGGCGAGGACTGAGATGAAGCAGGCAGCGATCGCCGACGGCCCGGAACTCACAGTGGTCGATTCCAAGCTGATGAAGCGGGTGTTCTACGCGTTCGCGGCTCTGGCGTTGCTGTCGATAGCCATCAGCCTTGGCGGTAAATGGTTCGGCCGTTCCATTGCCATGGCCGGATACACTGACGACGCGACCGTGCGCGCGGTCGTGATCGGCAACAACATCATCACCGTGCCGGCCAATTTCATCAGGTTCGAGCCGGCCCGGCGCGACGGGATCGCCTCGCGCCTCGACCTTTACCTGCGCTATCCCCAGATGGACGGCTACAGCGAGGCGTCGCGCGATGATTTCAATCACGCCGGAGCCAACAGGAACATCATCTTCCTGTCCTTCGAGCAGCGGATGATGTCGCGCGACATGAGTGGCCGGTTCGGGCCGATCTACAGCGCGTTGATCGTCCAGCCCGGCATTCCAGGGCCTGGCGGCACGACGGTCTATGCGTTCAATGAGAAATCAGGCTACCTGAACGAGGTGCTCGTCGTCGGCAAGCGCGGCGGCAAGGACCCCTTCGTGGCCCGCTGCCTCAGCGGACCAAGCGCCAGCGAATCGCTGGCTCCTTGCG
>NZ_RZSJ01000574.1:0-3853 GCF_003998025.1 Mesorhizobium sp. M8A.F.Ca.ET.021.01.1.1 | reverse complement strand
CCTGGCAACGCCGCTGCACGCGTTGCCGGCGCTGGGGGGCGAGCTCGGTCTCGCGGCCTTGCACGTCAAGGATGAGGGCTTTCGGCTCGGCCTCGGCAGCTTCAAGGCGCTGGGCGGCGCCTATGCGGTCTTCCGTCTGGTCCTGGAAGAAGCCAGCAAGCGTCTGGGCCGCTCCGTCGATGTCGGCGATCTCGATCGGCCCGAAGTTCGGTCGGTCGCGGCGACCATGACGGTTGCTTGCGCCACCGACGGCAATCACGGCCGCTCCGTCGCGCAGGGCGCCGAGCTCGTCGGTGCCAAGGCGGCGATCTTCGTCCATGCCGGCGTCAGCGACGAACGCGTCGCGGCCATCGCCCGCTACGGGGCCGAGATGATCCGCGTCGACGGCAATTATGACGATTCGGTCAGGCAGGCGGCGCGCATCGCCGCCGAGAAAGGCTGGACGGTGGTTTCCGATACCTCATGGCCGGGCTACGAACGCATTCCGGGGCTTGTCATGCAGGGCTACACGGCGATCGTGCGCGAAGCGCTGCGCCAGCTCTCCGACCCGCCGACGCATGTCTTCGTGCAGGCAGGCGTCGGCGGCATCGCGGCGGCGATCGCCGGCCATCTCGCCATCGTGCTCGGAGAAGCCAGGCCTGTTTTCACGGTGGTGGAACCTGCGCGCGCCGCCTGCGTCTTCGGCGCCGCCAAAGCCGGGCACCCGGTCAAGATCGCGCATGGCGAGGCGACGGTCATGGCGATGCTCGAATGCTACGAGGCCTCGCCGGTCGCCTGGCGCGTGCTGGCACGCGTCGCCGATGCCTTCATGACCGTCGACGAGGACGACGCCGTCGCCGTGATGCGGCGGCTGGCAAGGCCGTCCGGCAACGATCCGGCCATCGTTGCCGGTGAAAGCGGAGGGGTCGGTCTTGCCGGACTGATCCGGGCGATGGCCGGTCACAAGGCCGAGCTTGGCCTCGACGCCACTTCGCGCGTGCTGGTCATCAACACCGAAGCCGCGACCGACCCCCGCCGCTATGCCGAGCTCGTCGGCATGAACCCGGCGGATGTGCTTGCCGGCAAGATGCTTTCAGGAGCAACGCCATGATCTCGATCGACGGACAAAGACTGCTTGGCCGCATCCGCGAACTCGGCGGCATCGGCCGTGATGGCGAGGGCAGGCTGGTGCGGCTGGCCGCCTCCGATGCCGACCGGCTGGGTCGCGACCGCTTCGTCGGCTGGCTGCGCGAGGCCGGGCTCGAAATCGCCATCGATCGCATGGGCAACATCTTCGGCATCTGGCAGGTACCTGAGAACGCCGGGCAGGCGCCAATCCTCGTCGGCTCGCATATCGACACCGTCATCGATGCCGGCATTTATGACGGCTGCTACGGTGTACTGGCCGGCCTGGAGGTCATCGAGACGCTGAAGGGGTCAGGCTATGTCCCGTCGCGCCCGCTCGCGGTCGCCGCCTTCACCAACGAGGAAGGGGTTCGCTATTCCCCCGACATGATGGGTTCACTGGTCCATGCCGGCGGCGTCGATATCGCGGCGGCGCTGGCCGCCGTCGGCACCGACGGCAGCGTGCTGGGGGAGGAGCTGGCCCGCATCGGCTATGCCGGCGACGAGGAGCCCGGCTTCCTCAAACCGCATGTCTATCTCGAACTGCATATAGAGCAGGGCCCGGTGCTGGAACGCGAAGGCGTGCCGATCGGCGCCGTGGAAAACCTGCAAGGCATCTCCTGGCAGCGCATCACCATAGATGGCATCGCCAACCATGCCGGCACCACGCCGATGTGGATGCGCAATGATGCCGGCCATGCGGCTGCGCGTGTCGTCACGTTCCTGCACGACCGCGCCAAAGCCTCGAACACGCCGACCGTTGCAACCGTCGGGACGATGCGTTTCGAGCCAAACGCCATCAATGTCATTCCCTCGCGCGCCGTCTTCACCGTCGACCAGCGCGACCCTTTCGAGCACCGCCTGCAGGCGGAGGAGGCGGCACTTGCCGCATTTCTCGAGGACCTCGCGGCCGCCGATGGCGTCACGGTCTCGGTCGAGCGGCTGGCCCGCTTCGAGCCGGTGATTTTCGATAGCCGCATCGTCGAACTGATCGAGGCTGCCGCCAGCAACCGCGGATTGGTCTCGAAGCGCATGACGTCAGGCGCCGGCCATGATGCGCAGATGATAGCGCGCCTTGCGCCCGCGGCGATGATTTTCGTGCCGAGCGCCAGCGGCATCAGCCACAATCCGCGCGAACATACGGACGATGCCGAGCTTGTCGCCGGCGCCAACATCCTGCTTGATGTCGTCGCCCGCCTTGCGGATCAGGAGATATCAGGCAATGGCTGAAATCGACCGTGACGCGCTGAAGCTGGAGATGACCGGGTGGCGGCGCGATCTGCACGCGCACCCCGAATTCGGCTTCGAGGAGAAACGCACCGCGGCCTTCGTCGCGGCCAAGCTGCGCGAATTCGGCCTGGACGATGTCGCCGAGGGTATCGGCGGCACAGGCGTCGTCGGCACGTTGCAGCGCGGCAACGGCAACCGTGCCATCGCGCTCAGGGCCGACATGGATGCGCTGCGCATATCAGAGCAATCGACCGCGCCACACCGCTCCGGCAATCCCGGTCTCATGCATGCCTGCGGCCATGACGGCCACACGGCGATGCTGCTTGGTGCGGCCAAGCTTCTGGCCGGGGAGGGCGGTTTCGACGGCACCGTGCGCTTCATCTTCCAGCCGGCGGAGGAATGGGGAAAAGGCGCGTTGGCGATGCTCGACGATGGCCTGATGCACCGCTTTCCCTTCGACGAGGTCTTTGGCCTACACAACATGCCTGGCCTGCCCGTCGGGCATTTCGAAACCCGCGCCGGTCCGGTCATGTCGGCCGAGGATATCTTCGAGATCGTGCTCAAGGGGTTGGGCGGCCACGCGGCCCGGCCGCATTCGGGTCAGGAAACGCTGGTCGCCGCCTGTGCGCTGGTCACCAGTCTTCAGACCATCGTCTCGCGCCGGCTGAGCCCGGCCGACATCGCCGTGGTTTCGGTGACCGAGCTGATCACCGACGGCACCCGCAACGCACTGCCGGGCTTTGCCCGCGTCCTTGGCGACGCGCGCAGCTTCCGTCCCGAGGTCAGCGCCGAGATCGAGCGCCAGATGCGCATCATCGCCGAAGGCATCGCTGCCACGTACAATGTTGCCGCCGAGGTCAACTACACCAGGGAATTCGTGCCTTTGCGCAACGATGCCGAACTGGTCGATGCGGCCTTCGCCGCCGCCACGACGGTTTTCGAGCCTGGCAATATCGCGGTCGCCCGCGAACCGATGACGGCGTCGGAGGATTTCGCCCGCTTCCTCGACCACGTGCCGGGCTGCTTCGTCTTCCTCGGCAACGGCGAGGGTTCGGCGCCGCTTCACAATTCCAGCTACGACTTCAACGATGACGGGCTGTTGTTCGGCGTCGATTTCCATGTCGCCATCGCCAGACAGCGGCTTGGGACTTGAACCCACGGGCGGGCTTTTCGCGGCATTTTACCGGGGGAAAACGCCCGGAAAAGGCCGATATCCTTGATCTCGCATGACGCTGCGGCAAGACTCAGCTAGCGTGCTTCATGCGGCGGACCTGATATCCGCCTGGCCGGCGCTATCAGATTACCTCCCAAGCGGCGCCGGCCTTCTCCCCTGCGCCTAAATTAGCTTTCGTTAAATTTAGAATGCTGGCGCTTGGCGGAAGTTAGCGTTTTGCTGCCAAGACTCCACGCTTTGGGTGCTGGGGGAGCCATGGATGCGCGGGCGGAGCTGGATAAAGGCGTTGCGTCAGGACGAAGCGCGGCGAGTGCGCGCGCGTATCGCTGAACTCGAACAAAACTT
>NZ_RZSJ01000573.1:0-3859 GCF_003998025.1 Mesorhizobium sp. M8A.F.Ca.ET.021.01.1.1 | reverse complement strand
CCCTGGCTTGTCGCCGCCGCCATATCTGTCTCCCTGCTGGCGCTGCTGCCGCTCGCTTTCATCATAGGGATCGCGGTGCAGACCGGCTGGGAGGCCGTCTCGGCACTGATCTTCAGGCCACGTGTCGGCGAACTGCTGGTCAACACCGGCCTGCTGGTGCTGCTGGCCGTACCGATCGCCATCATCTTGTCGGTGACGCTGGCCTGGCTGACCGAACGCAGCGACCTGCCCGGTGCCCGGCTCTGGGCCTGGCTCTGCGTGGCGCCGCTCGCGATCCCCGCTTTCGTGCACTCCTATGCCTGGATCACCATGGTGCCCGGGCTGCACGGCCTGTGGGCAGGCGTGCTGGTGTCCGTCATCGCCTATTTTCCCTTCCTTTACCTGCCGGTATCGGCGGCGCTGCGCCGCCTCGATCCCGCCCTGGAGGATGCGGCGGCGGCACTTGGTCTCGGACCCTGGCGCGTGTTCTGGCGTGTCGTGTTGCCGCAGCTCAGGCTCGCAATATGCGGCGGCTCGCTGCTGGTCGGCCTGCATCTGCTGGCCGAATATGGCCTCTACGTCTTCATCCGCTTCGACACCTTCACCACCGCGATCGTCGACCAGTTCCAGTCGACCTTCAACGGCCCGGCCGCCAACATGCTGGCCGGCGTGCTGGTGACCTGCTGCTTCGTGCTGCTCGGCCTCGAAGTGTTGGTGCGCGGCGAGGAACGTTATGCCCGTGTCGGCTCTGGTGCCGCGCGGTATCAGCAACGCATCGGCCTAGGCCGCGCCACCATCCCGAGCCTTGCCTTGCTCGTCGTCACCACGCTGCTGGCGCTTGGCGTGCCGTTCGTCACCATCGGGCGCTGGCTCCTCGCCGGCGGCGCCGATGTCTGGCGTCTCGACGAAATTGGACTGGCGCTCGGCCAGACGCTGTTCCTGTCCCTTGCCGGGGCGCTGCTTGCCACTGTCGCGGCGATGCCGATGGCCTGGATCTCGATCCGCGCGCCGGGACCGCTGCAGCGCCTTCTGGAGGGATGCAATTACATTGTCGGCTCGCTGCCGGGTGTCGTCATTGCGCTGGCGCTGGTCACCATCACCGTGCGCATCGCCCTGCCGCTCTACCAGACCCTGTTCACCATCCTGGTCGCATATGCCTTGATGTTCCTGCCGCGTGCCCTGGTCAGCCTGCGCGCGTCGATCGCCCAGGCGCCGGTCGAGCTCGAGCGCGCCGCGTCGAGCCTCGGCCGGCGGCCCCTCAACGCGCTGTGGTCGACGACAATCCGCCTGTCGGCGCCGGGTGCGGCGGCCGGCATGGCGCTGGTGGCGCTCGGCATCATGAACGAATTGACCGCGACCCAGATGCTGGCGCCGAACGGCACCCGCACGCTGGCGATGGCGTTCTGGTCCTACAGCAGCGAGATCGATTACGCCTCGGCCGCTCCTTACGCCTTCATCATGGTGGCGATGTCGCTGCCCCTGACCTGGCTGCTCTATGTCCAGTCGAAGCGGATGGCCGGACGATGAGCTTTCTTGAACTCCGCAATCTGCACAAGCATTACGGCCCGGTCGCTGCACTGGCCGGCGTCGACCTGAACGTCGCCAGCGGCAGCCGCACGGCGATCGTAGGACCTTCCGGCTGCGGCAAGACGACCTTGCTGCGGCTGATCGCCGGCTTCGAGGCGCCCGATCAGGGCCGCATCGTGCTCGACGGGCAGGTGCTGGCCAATGGCGGCGCCGCCGTTCCGGCGCATCGCCGCGGCATCGGCGTGGTGGCGCAGGACGGCGCCCTGTTCCCGCATCTGACCATCTCGGACAATATCGGCTTCGGTATGGGACGGGACGATGACAAGCGCGCCGAGCGCATCGTCGAACTTGCCTATATCGTTGGACTGGACAAGGCGATCCTGAAACGCCGCCCGCACGAGCTCTCCGGCGGTCAGCAGCAGCGCGTGGCGCTGGCCCGCGCCATGGCGATGAAGCCGCGGCTGATGCTGCTCGACGAGCCGTTCTCGGCCCTCGACACCGGCCTGCGCGCCTCGATGCGCAAGGCTGTGGCCGAACTTCTGGAGGCGGCCGGCATCACCACCATCCTGGTGACGCACGACCAGGCCGAGGCGCTGTCCTTCGCCAGCCAGGTGGCGGTGATGCGGGATGGAAAATTTTCCCAGGTCGGCACGCCGCGCGAACTTTATCTCAAGCCGAAGGACAGGATGATCGCCGAGTTCCTCGGCGATGCCATCATCCTGCCGGCCAGCGTCTCGGGCGGCTTCGCCAGCTCCCCGCTCGGCCGCATCGCGGTCGATACGCCGGACAGCCGCGATATCGTCCGCATCATGCTGCGGCCGGAACAGATCGGGCTGAAACGCACCTCGCGCGAGGGCATGTCGGGCACATCGGACATGCTGTTCGGCGAGGTGACGGAATCGGAGTTCGCCGGCTCGACATGCACGGTCGCGGTGCGGCTCCTGAACAATTCCGATCCGCCGGACGCCGCCGCCATCGGCGGCACGCCGCTGATCCTGCGCAAACCCGGCATGGACGCACCGGCGGTCGGCGAGATCGTACGGCTGACTGTATCGGGCAAGGCGCATGTCTTCACTTGAGAGCGACGGCTGAACGAGTTGAACCCCAGCGAAGTGGCCAGCTCACGCCGTGATGCGTTCGCCTGTTTCCGCTGAATAGATCGGCCATTGCTCGAGAAAATCGCAACTGTGCACCACCACGCACTCGTTGGCGCTGTCGACGAGGATGACGGCGTAGGAAGGCGGCGCCTGTTCGACGATCTCGCTCGATCGGTCGAGGGCAAGCTCGAACCGGGCATGTAGGCCGCGCTGCGCCGAGAACGGAATGCCGGCAACGGTGCCGGCAATGTCGCGATGGACATGGCCGAAGAAGATGTGGCGAACGTTGCCATGGCCCCGCAGCAGGCCGAGCAACCGCTCGGGCTGTTCGAGCGCCAGCGGATCGAGCTGCGGCAGGCCGAGCGCGACCGGCGGATGATGCAGGAAAACGTAGGCTGGCCTGCCGCCGGATTGTCCCAGCCGGGCTTCGAGCCAGGCGAGCCGGCTGTCGCACAGTTCGCCTTCTATGCGTCCTTCCGCCAGGCAGTCGAGAAACAACAGCACCCTCGTTGCCGGTATCGTGGACCGACTGCACGAAGCCGTTTTCGTCGACCGCAATTTCGGGAAACGCGGCGACGAGATTGGCCCGCCGGTCATGGTTGCCCGGCAGCAGCCTGTACGGCATGGACAGTGTGCCAAGCGCAACGCGCAGATCGGCATAGCTCTGCGGCGCACCGGTCTCCGTCAGGTCGCCGGTGAAGACGCAAAGCGCGGCGTCGGGGTGATGCGCATTGATGTGCGCGATGCACCGATCCAGCCGCTGATGCAGGTCCGCCCCATAGCGGCGCTCACCTCGCCGGCCAAGATGCACGTCGGTGACCTGGATGATTTTCATGCGCGTCTCTTGGCTGAGCGTTTGGGAAATCAAAGCGCCGGCTCGGGCACGGAAGCCTTGAAGACATCGAGACGGGTCCCTGTCTCCGACGAGAAGAAGTGCATGTCGTCCGGCGAGATCTTCAGGCCGACGGTGCTACCGGGTTCGGGATGAACGGCCTCCGAGGTCATCACCGAAAACGGCGCGCCGTCGAGGTCGACATAGATCACCCGCCCCGCACCCAGTTCCTCGACCAGGTCGACAGTCGCATCGAGCGCGCCCGGCGTTCCCGGCGCCACCAGCCGGACGGCTTCCGGCCGGATGCCCATCGCCACCTTCGTACCGACCGGCAGGCCGGCGCGAGCCATGCCCAGGCGCCGGCTGCCGCCGAGCAGCGACAGCCCGTCGAGTTCGACGGGGCCTTCCAGAATGTTCATGGCCG
>NZ_RZSJ01000572.1:0-3870 GCF_003998025.1 Mesorhizobium sp. M8A.F.Ca.ET.021.01.1.1 | reverse complement strand
TGCCGACCATATGGCGGGGAAGTAGGGCGCGGCACCGAAGCTGCCAATCTCCCCCCTTGTGGGGGAGATGGCCGGCAGGCCAGAGGGGGGCGCTGTCCCGCCGACGTCTCAGTGGATCACTTTTGCCTTTGGAGGGGCGCGCACCGCGTAGCCCAGCAAATAAGCAAGGCCGAGTTCCTTCGCGCCCCCCTCTGCCCTGCCGGGCATCTCCCCCACGAGGGGGGAGATTGACTGTTTCGCCGCCGGCGCCGATTCCGCCCCTTGCCGCCGGCGCATCCCATCACAATATTGTCGTCGCGCTGGCCTTGCTGAACTCAGTTGCCAGAGCCGCCAAAAATGGTTGAAAGGAAGTCTCGCTCGCGCTCCGGCGCGGCGGGTGGTTGAACAGTGTGGGAAACTCGCAATGACGACAGGCACGAAAGCGACGGAAACCAAGGCATTCGAGGCGGATGTTTCGCGGCTGCTGCACATGATGGTGCACTCGGTCTATTCCGACAAGGACGTCTTCCTGCGCGAACTGATTTCCAACGCCGCCGACGCCTGCGAGAAGCTGCGCTTCGAGGCGGTCAGTCATCCGGAATTGCTGGCCGATGACCCCAAGCCGCGCATCTCGATTTCAGCCGATCCCGACAGCAAGGAGATCACCGTCGAGGACAACGGCATCGGCATGAGCCGCGACGACATGACGGAGGCGCTGGGCACGATCGCGCGCTCGGGTACACGCGCCTTCATCGAGCGCGTCGGCGCCGGCAATGCCAGCGAAGACACGCAGCTCATCGGCCAGTTCGGCGTCGGCTTCTACTCAGCCTTCATGGTGGCGACCCGCGTCGACGTCATCAGCCGCCTGGCGGGAAGCGACGAAGCCTGGCGCTGGTCGTCCGACGGCAAGGGGTCCTACGAGATCGCGCCCGCCCCGCTCGAAGCCGCTCCCAGGCGCGGCACCCGCGTCGTGCTGCATCTGATGGACGATGCCGTGTCCTATACCGGCTCCTACCCGCTCGAGCAGCTGGCCAAGTCGCAGTCGGGCCACGTGCCCGTGCCGATCACGCTCATCGAGAAACCGGGCGCCGAGCCTCGCGACATCGCCGATGGCACGGCCCTTTGGGTCAGGCCGAAAAGCGAGGTCAAGCCCGAGGAATATACCGATTTCTACCGCAGCCTCGCCGGCCAGTATGACGAGCCGGCCGCCACCATTCATTTCCGCGCCGAAGGCAGGCAGGAATACTCAGTGCTCGCCTTCGTGCCCGGCTCGCGTCCCTTCGATCTCTTCGACCAGGACCGCAAGGGCCGCATCAAGCTCTATGTGCGCCGCGTCTTCATCACCGACGATGCCGATTTGTTGCCGCGCTATCTGCGCTTCATGCGCGGGCTGGTCGATTCCGCCGACCTGCCGCTCAATGTCTCGCGCGAGATGATCCAGGAAAGCCCTTTGCTGGCCGCGATCCGCAAGGGCCTGACCAACCGCGTGCTCGGCGATCTTTCGAAGCTGGCCGAGAACGAGCCCGAGGCCTATGCGAAAATCTGGGAGAACTTCGGCGTCGTCCTCAAGGAAGGGCTCTACGAGGACCATGAGCGGCGCGAGCAGCTCTTGAAGCTCGCCCGCTTCCACTCGACGGCCTCGGGCGAAGGCTGGCGCGGCCTTGCCGACTATGCCAGCGCGATGAAGGAAGGCCAGAAGGCGATCTTCTTCATGGCCGGCGACGACCGCGCCCGGCTCGAAGCCTCGCCGCAGCTCGAAGGTTTCAAGGCGCGCGGCATCGAGGTGCTGCTGCTCACCGACCCGGTCGACAGTTTCTGGACGTCGATGGCGCCGGAATTCGACGGCAAGCCGTTCAAGTCGGTGACGCAGGGCGTGGCCGAACTTTCCGACATTCCCTTGCTAGACGAGGCGAAGAGGCCGGACACGGCGGCTACGCCCGAAGTCGACGGCTTCCTCGCCTTCGTCAAGGCAGCGCTTGGCGAAGCCGTGTCGGATGTGAAGCCTTCCGACCGCCTGACCGAAAGCGCGGTCTGCCTGGTAGCGCCCGAACATGGACCGGATCGGCAGTTCGAGCGGCTGCTCAACGCCGCCGGACGCCTCGACAAGACGGCCAAGCCGATCCTCGAGATCAACCCCCGCCACGAGCGCGTCCGGGCGCTCGCCAGCCTCGGCGACGACGAGCAGGCCTTCAAGGACGATGCCGCCCACCTGCTCTACGACGAGGCGCGCGTGCTCGACGGCGACAAGCCGGCCGACGCCAGGGCGTTTTCCGAGCGCCTTGCCCGCCTGATCGCGCGCGGTATCTCGAAGGGCTGAGGCGCGCTGGCCACCTGTTCTCGACGTGTTTATCGCTCGAAGGTGCAAGATGGGGTTGCGCAGCGACCCCGTCCGCCGAAAATTGGCGTCTATCCCAGCAGGGAACGGGCTGAAATCCACTGGCTCAATCGCCCACTGTAGACATCGCGCTTGCAATCACCCAATCTTGGCGCCGGGAACAAAATAAGCGCTTCCAAGAAGGCGCGAACGTCCGGGTGCTCATGAAACGACGATGGACATTGTATGATCCACGGCTGGCCTGGATGCTCGTCGCGCCGGTGCTCCTGCTGCTGATCTTTTTCCTGGTCCTGCCGATCGCCGTGATGGCCGGCTATACCTTCTTCACCTTCGTCACCGCCGGCGTGGAAACGAGCGCGTTGACGACCGCGAACTGGCACGAATTCCTCACAGACAGCTATTATTCCGGCTTCCTTGTGAAGACGCTGCGGGTCGGCGCGATCACGGCGCTGCTTTGCGGGGTGCTCGGCTATTTCCCCGCCTATTTCATCTGGGCCACGACCTTCAGGCACAAATGGTTGCTCTTGCTACTGCTGATCGTGCCGTTCTGGATCAGCTTCACCATCCGCACCTTCTCCTGGATCAACATCCTGGGCGAACAGGGCGTCATCAACGTCGCGCTGCTGAAATTGGGCATCATCAACGAGCCGCTGCCGATGCTCTACAATGAAGGCGCGGTCATCCTGGGCATGCTGCATTTCCTGCTGCCCTACATGATCCTCAACGTCTATGTCAGCCTGGAGAGCATTGATCGCACATTGATTTCGGCGGCCCGCTCGATGGGCTGCACGAGCGCGCAGGCGTTCCGCGAGGTCACGCTGCCGCTGTCGCTGCCCGGCCTGGCGGCGGGCCTGCTGCTCTGCTTCGTGCTGGCCGCCGGCAGCTATGTGACGCCGCAGCTCCTCGGTTCGGGCCGCGACGCGCTGTTCGGCAACCTGATCTACGACACCATCATGGGCGAGCTGAACTGGCCGATGGGCGCCACGCTTTCGATCGTGCTGTTCATCGTGCTCGGCTTCTTCGCCGCCGTCTACACGCGCTACATGGGCATGTCGCAGATCGTCAAAGGACTGGGTGGATGACGGGGCTTGGCGGATGAGCGGGACCCGGCGCAAGCAGGAAGGCAGATGGGCCTGGCGGCTGACCGGCTTCGTCACGGTCTGCGTCTATATCTTCATGTTCGCGCCGATCGTGGCGACAGTGATCCTGTCGTTCAACGCCTCGATGTTCGGCGGCTTCCCGATGACCGGCTTCAGCCTGCAATGGTACGGCAAGCTGATGGCCAACGACGCGGTGCTGGCCGCCTTCCGCACGTCCTTGTGGATCGCCTTGGTCACCGCCATCGTCACCACCGCCATCGGCGTCACCACGGCGTTTGCCCTGGTGCGCTTCGAATTTCGCGGCAAGCAGGCGCTGAGCACGCTGGTGATCCTGCCGGCGCTGGTGCCCGAAACAATCCTCGGCGTCGGCCTGCTGGTGCTGATCAAGGCCGTCGACCAGCCGAGAACCATGCTGCTCCTGGTGCTCGGCCATATCCTGCTGGCCGTGCCCTATGT
>NZ_RZSJ01000571.1:0-3874 GCF_003998025.1 Mesorhizobium sp. M8A.F.Ca.ET.021.01.1.1 | reverse complement strand
GTACGGTGAAGTCGGATATCTCCTCGGCTTTCGGCCTCGGCTCGATCGACACGACAGGCTACGGCTTCGGCGGCACGCTGACTTGGTACGGCAACAGCGGCTTCTATGTCGACGCGCAGGCCGAACTGACCTGGTTCGACAGCGACCTGTCCTCCGCCACGCTCGGCAAAAGGCTGGTCAAGGGCAATAACGGCTTCGGCTATGGCCTCGGTATCGAAGCCGGGCAGAAGATCGGTCTCCAAGGCAACTGGTCGCTGACGCCGCAGGCGCAGCTCAGCTATTCCTCGGTCGATTTCGACAGCTTTACCGACCCCTACGGCGCCGTCGTCGCCAATGGCGGCAGCGACAGCCTGATCGGCAGGCTCGGCCTGTCGGCGGACTATGAAAGCCGATGGAAGGACAAGACGGGCAAAACGAGCCGCTCGCATGTCTACGGCATCGGCAATCTTTATTACGACTTCCTCGACGGCTCCGATGTCGATGTCTCGGGCACCGTGTTCAGCAGCAAGTCGCGGCAGCTGTCGGGCGGGCTCGGTCTCGGCGGCTCGCTGAGCTGGGCCGATGACCGTTATTCCGTCAATGGCGAGGTCTTGGCACGCACCAGCCTGGAAGACTTCGGCGACAGCCGCTCCATCGGCGGCACGGTCGGCTTCAAGGTCAAGTGGTAAGTCGAGCCAGGCGCGCTTTCCCCGGGAGACGGGCAGCGCGCCTGGTGTGAGCCCGGCGGCAAACCTGCCCTCAGACCGCGGCTTCGATCGGCTCGGCAAGCCTTGGATTGGAACGCGCCGCGATCAGGCAACTGGCCACGATGAGGCCCGCTCCCGCCAGCGTGGTCCAGGTCACCGCCTCGTCGAAGAAGAACCAGCCAAGCGCGATCGCCCAGATGAAGGCCGAGTACTCCGTCGGGATCAGATATTGCGCTTCGGCACGCGCGTAGGCCCAGCTCATCAGGAACTGGCCGGCGAGCGACAGCGCCGTCACCCCGGCGAGCGGAAGCCAGAGCTCGCCCGGCAGGGCAATGGCGAGCCAGGGCGCCGCGAGACCGAGCATGACCGCCACGCACAGGTTCTGGAACAGCATGATCTCGATCGGCTTGGCCACCAGCGCCTGCTGCCGCGCAAGGATCAGATTGTAGGCGTAGAACACCGTCGATACCAGCACCGCCGCCGTGCCGAGCAAGGCATCCCTGGCATGGTTCGCCTGCCCGAACTGGCCGCTCACGATGATCGCGACGCCCGCTATGCCGGCCAGCGAGGCCCAGATCGCCTGCCGCTGTATGCGCTCGCCGAGCAGCAAGGCGGCAAGCAGCAAGGCAAACAGCGGCGCGACGAAACTGAGCCCGATCGCCTCCGCCAGTGGCAGGCGGGCGAGCCCCCAGAAGAAGGAGAGCAAGACAAAGCCGACGACCGCGGCACGCAGCGCATGCAGCCTGAGCACGGGAAGCGCGGGCAGCCTGCGTGGCCCCATCGACCAGCCTGTGCCCGCAACCACGGTTGCCAGCATGCTGCGCCACAGCACCGTGTTGTAGACGCCTACCGCGATGACCAGGACCTTCATGGCCGCGTCCATCCCCGACAGCAGGAAGATGCCTAGAGCGCAGACAAGCACCGGGACCATGGGAGAAACGGCGCCTGCCAGGCTAGATGACTTCACGAGGCCCCTCATGTGATGGATCGCAGCCGGATATATCAGGGCGGACCGGCGGGGCCAGATGGCAGCCTCGCCGATATGGCGGTCCAACACGCGTTCGAGATCCGGGATTCGAAGTTTCTCCCGCGCCTGTCGATTTCACCATGGCCCGTTCGTCATATGATTGAACCAACCCAACCAAGGAGAAGACCATGCGGTTCATGATGCTGATGATCCCCGGCGGCTACGCGGAGGCGGCGCCCGATGTCATGCCCAGCGCCGAGGCGGTGGAAGGGATGATGAAGTACAATCACGAGCTGAAGAAAGCCGGCGTGCTTCTGACGCTCGACGGCCTGCATCCGCCGTCCGCCGGGGCGCGGGTCAGCTACAAGGGTGGCAAGCCTCTGGTCGTCGACGGCCCCTTCGCCGAGGTCAAGGAAGTGCTGGGCGGCTATTGGGTGATCGACGTGCGCTCACGCGACGAGGCCATCGAATGGGCCCGCCGCTGCCCCGCTGGAGAAAATGACGTGATCGAAATCCGCCAGGTCTTTGAAATGAGCGAATTTCCCGAGGACGTCCAGAAGGTGGCGGATCGTCTCGGCAGGATCAAGGATTGATCGCCAACAGAACCATCGAGGCCGTCTGGCGGATCGAGCAGCCGAAGCTCACCGCCAGATTGGCACGCACCCTCAGGGATGTCGGGCTGGCCGAGGAAATCGCGCAGGACGCCTTCGTGCTGGCGCTGGAGCGCTGGCCTCGCGACGGCATCCCGCGCAATCCGGCCGCCTGGTTGACGCAGGTCGCCAGGAACCGGGCGCTCGACCGGCTGCGCCGCACCACCATGATCGACGGCAAGCATCGCACGCTCGCCATCGACCTCGCCGAGCTGGAGCGCGAGATGCCCGACATCGAGGCGGCGCTCGACGAGGATATCGACGACGACCTCTTGCGGCTGATATTCACCGCTTGCCATCCCGTCCTGCCCGCCGAGCAGCGCGCCGCGCTGGCGCTGCGACTCCTGGGCGGCCTGTCGACGCCGGAGATCGCCCGCGCCTTCCTGGTGCCCGAAGCCACCGCTGCCCAGCGCATCGTGCGCGCCAAGCGAACCCTTCGCGATGCCGCCATCCCGTTCGAGACGCCGCGCGCGGAAGAGCGCCGCGAGCGCCTCGCCGCAGTGCTGGAGGTGGTCTATCTCATCTTCAACGAGGGCTATGTGGCGACCGCCGGACCGGACTGGCTGCGCGCCGATCTCTGCGCCGAGGCGCTGCGCCTCGGCCGCTCGCTGGCGGCGCTGATGCCCGACGAGCCCGAGGTGCGGGGGCTGGTGTCGCTGATGGAGTTCAACGCCTCCCGCTTCGCGGCCCGCACCGGCAAAGCGGGCGATCCGATCCTGCTGCTCGACCAGGACCGCGGCCGCTGGGACTGGTCGCTCATCCGGAGCGGCCTCGACGGCCTGAATCGCGCCATGGTCCTGACCTCGGCGCCCGGCCCCTATCTGCTGCAGGCGATGATCGCGGCCTGCCACGCCCGCGCGGTCACCGCCGCCGACACCGACTGGATCGCGATATCGGCCTATTACCAGGCGCTTGCCTTGGCGGCCCCCTCGCCCATCGTCGAGATCAACCGGGCCGTGGCCGTCGGCATGGCGTTCGGTCCGGCGCAAGGCCTCGCCATCGTCGAGGCGCTGAAGGACGAGCCGCGCCTGAAGGACTTGCATCTCCTGCCCACGGTGCGCGGCGATTTCCTGGAGAAGCTCGGCCATCGGGCGGAAGCCAGCGCGGCGTTCCGCCACGCCGCCCAATTGACCGGCAATGACAGGGAACGCGCCCTGCTGCTCGCCCGCGCCAACGCACGCATCCCCTCCTGATCTTTACGAAACGCACCGCCTCGCCGACTGCATCATCCGGCCAAGGCGAGAGACGCAAATGGCTGCGGGGGCACTGAGAAGAAACGCGTTCGTGGCGACGGAAACGACGCCCCACCCTGCACCGTCCGCGCTGCCGTATAGTGACGGGGAAAGGGGCGCTCTCGCCGATGATTTCGCTAATCCTGAGCGTCGGAGAAAGAGCGCCAACGCCGCAACTGCCCTTTCTCCCCGTCACTATACGGGGAGAAATGCCCGGTGTCCGAACCGGATAGATAGGTAACAGAATGGACCGATAGCATGGGTGACAGTTTTCTTGTCCGCCGGGAGGACCGGCGATGGTTTGGCGAGAAACTGGGATCATGGACGAGCGGCTACGGT
>NZ_RZSJ01000570.1:0-3876 GCF_003998025.1 Mesorhizobium sp. M8A.F.Ca.ET.021.01.1.1 | reverse complement strand
CTTCAATACCAAGGATACCTATCCCGAGCAGAAGCTCGACAATGATCTGTGCCAGGCGGTCGTCACGCGAGGTGGCCGCACGATCTATCTGCGCGGCCAATGCCCGCAGGATCTCGACACCGCCAAAAACATCGGCAGCCACGATCCGGTCGAGCAGACCCACAAGGTCATGCAGAACATCAAGCAGCTCATCGAGGAATGCGGCGGCACGATGGAGCATCTGGTCAAGGTGGTGATCTATCTGACAGACGTGCGCCATCGCGAAGCCGTCTACCGGACGATGGGCGAATACATCAAAGGCGTGCATCCGGTTTCGACCGGCCTTGTCGTATCGGCCTTGGCGCGGCCGGAATGGCTGGTCGAGATCGACGGCACCGCCGTAATCCCGGATGATGCACAGCCATCATCCCGGACTAGGCCATGACCTTCTCGATAGTAGCGCGCTGCCGGCGCACGGGCATGTTCGGGGTGGCGGTATCCTCGTCGTCTCCCGCCGTCGCGGCACGCTGCGCCTATGCGCGGGCCGGCGTCGGCGCGGTTGCCAGCCAGAACGTCACGGACCCGACGCTCGGGCCACGGGCGCTGGAGCTGATGGCGCGAGGTGCCTCCGCCGCTGAAGCCGTCGCGATTCTGAAGCGCACGGCCGCTTTTAGCGAATACCGGCAGGTGCTGGCGGTCGACGCGGCCGGCGGCAGCGCAATCCATTCGGGACCGAAAGCACTCGGCATCTGGGCCGAGGCGCGCGGCGAGGATGTCGCCTGCGGCGGCAATCTGCTTGCCAGCGACAGGGTTCCGCAAGCCATGGTCGACGCCTTTCTCGCCTCCGAAGGCGATCTCGGCGACCGGCTGATCGCCACCATGCGGGCCGCGCTCGATGCAGGCGGGGAGGCGGGACCTATCCGCTCCGCCGGCATGAAGCTGGTGCGCGATGTTTCATGGCCGGTCGCGGACCTGCGTTGCGACTGGACCGAGTCGTGTCCGATCGAGCAGCTGGCGGCGCTGTGGGAGATCTACAAGCCCCAGCTCGACGCCTATGTCACGCGCGCTCTCAATCCGTCCGGTGCGCCGAGCTATGGCGTTCCGGGTGACGAATAGTCCGACATCTGGAGCCGGCATGAGCGAACTCAGTCATAAGGATTGGATCGGCAAGGCGTCGGCGATCCGCTTTCGCGACAGGGCGTTCATCGACGGCAAGGCGGTGCCCGCACGCTCCGGCCGGACCTTCGCCAGCATCAATCCGGCCACGGGCGCAACGCTCGCCGAGGTCTCCTCCTGCGGCGAAGAGGACATCGACCTCGCAGTCGCCGCGGCGCGGCGCAGTTTTGAGGCTGGCGTCTGGTCGCGAACCAGCCCTCAGCATCGCAAGCACGTGCTGCTGCGGCTGGCGGAATTGCTGCGCGAGAACCTGCAGGAGCTCGCGCTGCTGGAATCACTGGACATGGGCAAGCTGGTCAAGGATGCAGCGACAATCGACGTGCCGGGGTCGGCGGCGATCTTCCAGTGGTACGCCGAAGCGATAGACAAGGTCTATGACGAGGTGGCGCCGACGGGCCGGGGCGACCTCGCTTTGGTGCGGCGTGAGCCGCTTGGGGTCGTGGGCGCCGTCGTGCCGTGGAACTTTCCGCTCGACATGGCGACCTGGAAATGCGCGCCAGCGCTGGCGGCGGGCAATTCGGTGGTGCTGAAACCCGCCGAGCAATCGCCATTCTCGGCGCTCAGGCTGGCCGAGCTTGCCATGGAAGCGGGCCTGCCCGCCGGCGTTCTCAATGTGGTGCCTGGCCTCGGCGAGACGGCTGGCCAGGCGCTTGGCCGCCACATGGATGTGGATTGCCTTGCCTTCACGGGGTCGACCGCTGTCGGCAAGATGTTCCTGCAATATTCCGGCCAGTCGAACATGAAGCAGGTCTGGCTGGAGACCGGTGGCAAGAGCCCCAATCTGGTGTTCGCGGATTGCGGCGATCTGGATGCGGCCGCCGACATGGCCGCCTTCGGCATCTTCTTCAACCAGGGACAGGTATGCTCGGCCAATTCCCGGCTGCTTGTGGAACGCGGCATCAAGGATGCGCTGGTCGAGAAACTGGCAGAGCGCGCAACCGCGACCCAGCCCGGCGATCCTCTCGACCCAGCATCCAGGATGGGTGCGATGGTGGACGCGCGCCACGCCGCGACAGTCATGCGTTTCATCGATGGCGGCAGGAAGTCAGCACGGCTGGTGGCCGGCGGCGACCGGGTCGCCGTCGACGGGCGCGGCAGTTTCGTGCAGCCCACGATCTTCGACAACGTGTCGCCCGACGACCCGCTTGCCCGCGACGAGATCTTCGGTCCGGTCCTGTCGGTGATCGCCTTCGACACCGAAGACGAGGCGCTTAGCATCGCCAACGATAGTGTCTACGGCCTGGCTGCATCGCTGTGGACCGACAGCCTGTCGCGGGCGCATCGCCTCGCGGAAAGGCTGCGCGCGGGCACGGTTTCCGTGAATACCGTCGATGCGCTGAGCCCGATGACTCCCTTCGGCGGTTTCAAGCAGTCCGGTTTCGGGCGCGACCTGTCGCTGCACGCGCTGGACAAATACACCGCGCTGAAGACCACCTGGATCAAGTACTGAGGAGTGGCCGCGACTTGATCACCAGCCGCAAACCGGCAACATAGAACCATGCCGCTCCGCTTTACGCTCAGACAGCTCGAATATTTCGTCGCCGTTGGCGAAGCGGGTTCGATCGCCAAGGCGGCCGAGCAGGTGAACGTCTCGCCGCCGTCGATCTCGGCGTCGATCGCCCAGCTCGAAGCCGAGTTCGGTGTCCAGCTTTTCGTGCGCAAGCACTCGCATGCCCTGGCGCTCACCGCGGGCGGGCGCCTGTTCCTCAAGGAAGCCGCGCGCCTGCTCAACGACGCCGACGCGCTGCACGACATTGCCGGCGACATCGCCGAAAAGGTGCGCGGACCGCTGGCGATCGGCTGCCTGCTCACTTTCGCGCAGATCGTGCTGCCGGCGCTGCGCAAGAAATTCGAGGATGCCTATCCCGATGTGCGCGTCCGGCAATTCGAACGCAACCAGGGCCAATTGTTCGAGATGCTGCAGCGTGGCGAGATAGACGCCGCGCTGACTTACGATCTGGAGCTGTCGCAGGACATGACCTTCGAGCCGCTGATGCAGTTGCCGGCCTATGTGATGCTTCCGGCCGCGCATCGCCTGGCGGCGAAGGCAGGCATCACCCCCGAGGAACTGGTCGATGAGCCGATGGTGCTGCTCGATCTGCCCTACAGCCGCGAATACTTCCTGTCGGCTTTCCAGCCCAGGGGTCTGCGGCCAAAGATCGTCGAGCGCACCGGCGACATCGCCGTGATGCGCTCGATGGTTGCCAATGGCTTCGGCTACGGCATCGCCAATATGCGGCCGCTCAACACCATGTCGCCGGACGGAAAATTGCTGGTCTTCGTGCCTTTGCTGGGCGACCTCAGGCCGCTGACCATAGGAATTGCCTTGCCCAACGCCGAGCATCGCACGCTGACGGTGCAGGCCTTCATCGACCACTGCCGCCGCTTCGTCGTCGAGCAGGGCGTCTTCGGCACCGAACGCATCGTGAAGTGAGGGCTGCCATTCGCATCACGGCGAGCCGTCCGTGAGCCGTTCCAGCAATCTGTCCAGCATCCCGTCGCAACGCCGCAGCTGTTCGACGCTGACAAATTCATCCGGCTTGTGTCCCTGCGCCATCGAGCCCGGCCCACAGACGACGGCAGGCGTGCCGAGATCGCGGCTGAACAAGCCGCCTTCCGTGCCGAACGCGACTTTCATCGTGTCGTTGGCACCAGTCAGCGATTTGACGAAAGCCACCGCCGCCGATGCGGCCGGCGTGTCGAGGCCCGGATAGGTATTGG
>NZ_RZSJ01000056.1:0-17685 GCF_003998025.1 Mesorhizobium sp. M8A.F.Ca.ET.021.01.1.1 | reverse complement strand
CTGGAATCTCGACCAGCCGCGCATTCGGGATTTTCCTGGCCAGGAAGCGGCTGGCGTCGGGATCGACCCGCGCATCGTTGCGGCGATGGATCAGCAGCGTCGGCGCGCTGATCGCCGCCAGCACACCACGTACGTCGATTTCCGCGTTCATTCGCGCCAGTGCCGCCGCTGCCGTCGGGCTCGCCGACAGCCGCTCGAAACGGGCCCACCACTGAGTAAAATGCGCGTCGTCGACCCGGCCCGGCGCGAAATTCGGCAAGGTGGCACCGGTGCCCCATGCCGTCTCTGCCGTAACGATGAAGGCGTTGAGGCGATCCGGCGGCATCACCCATTTGTGGAAATGCGCATAGCCGCCATAGAGCGCCAGGGCCCGCGTCCGCTCCGGATAGGTGGCGGCGAACAGCATCGCCAGCGGCGCTCCCTCGGAGGCGCCGAGCAGTGCGGCACGGCCGCTGCCGACCGCGTCCATCACCGCGCGCACATCATCCATGCGACTTTCGAGGCTGGGCAGGTGATGGACATCGACGCGGTCCGAGAGACCCGTACCGCGCTTGTCGAACAGGATCAGCCGTGAGAAGGCCGAAAGCCGCCGCAAGAGTCTGGTATAACCCTCGTCTTCCCAATGCAGGTCGAGATTGGAAATGAAGCCGGGGACGAAGACGAGGTCAAACGACCCCTGCCCGACCACCTGGTAGGCGATCCGCACCTCGCCGCTAAGGGCGTAACGGGTCTCGATCGGCCTCACGAGGTTGTCCGCCCGGCCTGACGATTTCTGATCGCCAACCATAGCAGAGCCGCGCCGGGTGCGGCAGCCTAAACTTTAGCGACGCGGAGTATAAGCGGCGCGGCTCGGCGGCTATTTTTGCGAGGCTGCGACGTCGGCCGGGAAGGCCTTGAGGCCGAGCTTGATATCGGCCTCTGCCGGGGTGATCGGCCGCTTGATCCTGGCCGAGGCGACCACAACCAGTTCGTCGAACCCCTCACCGCCGCTGTCCAGCATCTCGAAGAACTGGCGCCGCATCCTCGGTTCCCAGAACTTGTTGATGTGCTCGGCGACGCCGGCAATGCCTTCCTCGCGTGGCCTGGAGTGGAAAAAAGCGGCGATCTGGTTGGCCATGCGCACCAGCTTTTCTCTGGTGCTCATGATGTGGTCTTCGTCATGCGACATGCTGGGCAACTCCGGAGATCACCCGGTCAGGGTGGGTAAAAACATCGAAATCGTCGCCGCGCACCAACGCCACCAGCGTCATGCCGGCTTCCTGCGCCGTGCGGATGGCAAGTGCGGTGGGCGCGGAAACGGCGATGATGAAGGCAGAACCGATCGCCGCCGTCTTCTGCACCATCTCGACCGAAACACGGCTGGTCACCACGACAGCGCCCGATGCGCCATCGATATTGGCCTTGGCCAGCGCGCCCGCCAGCTTGTCCAGCGCATTGTGGCGACCGACATCCTCGCGCGCCATGACGACGCCCTTGCCGGGCACGTAGAAACCGGCGGCGTGCACAGCCCCCGTCTCGGTATGCAGTGGCTGCACCTTCGACAACAGCTTGACCGAACGGGTGATGTCTTCGGCCTCAAGCGTAAGCCTTGACGCACCGACCGCATCGACCGAGCGCATTGCTTCCTCGATGGATTCGATGCCGCAGAGCCCGCACCCGACCGGTCCGGCAAGCCGCCGCCGCCGCGCCTCGAAACGCGTATTGGCCTGGTCCTTCAACCGGATCTGGATGTCGATGCCGGCGCCGTGATCTTCCACTTCGATGGCTTCGATCTCTTCTGGCTCGGCGATAATGCCTTCGGTCAGCGAAAAGCCGAGCGCGAAATCCTCGAAATCGGCAGGGCTCGCCATCATTACCGCATGCGTGGTGCCGGCAAAGGAGAACGCCACCGGCGTCTCCTCAGGCACCATGCGGTTGGCCGCGGCCGTGCCGCTGGCGCGATGCGCCAGCCGCGAAATTTGCGTTGTCGCTTTGCGGCGCGCGGCCAAGACTACTCCGCCGCCTGCAGCGGAGTGATGCGGCGGCTCTGCTTGGCCTGTTCGTCATAGTCGCGCTGCCATTCAGACGGGCCGTTGGACGCGCCGACCTGCACCGCCGTCACCTTGTACTCCGGGCAGTTGGTCGCCCAGTCGGAAAAGTCGGTCGTGATGACGTTGGCCTGTGTGTCGGGATGGTGGAAGGTGGTGTAGACCACGCCCGGCGACACCCGGTCGGTGATCAGCGCGCGCAGCGTCGTCTCGCCCGAACGGCTGGTCAGCCGCACCCAGTCGCCATCGCGCAGGCCACGATTTTCTGCGTCGTGCGGATGGATTTCCAGCCGATCCTCGGAGTGCCACATCACGTTTTCGGTGCGCCGTGTCTGCGCGCCGACATTGTACTGGCTGAGGATACGGCCGGTGGTCAGCAGCAGCGGGAAGCGCGGTCCGGTTCTTTCGTCCGTCGCCACATATTCGGTCCGGATGAACTTGCCCTTGCCGCGCACGAAGCCATCGACATGCATGATCGGCGTGCCGAGCGGCGCCTTGTCATTGCAGGGCCATTGCACGGAGCCGACGCGGTCGAGCAGGTCGAAGGAGACATTGGCGAAGCTTGGCGTCGTCTTGGCGATCTCGTCCATGATTTCGGCCGGATGCGTATAGTTCCAGTCGAGACCGATGGCGCGGGCGAGCTCCTGCGTCGCCTCCCAATCGGCGTAGCGCGCCTTCGGCTCCAGCACCTTGCGCACCATGTTGATGCGGCGCTCGGCATTGGTGAAGGTGCCGTCCTTCTCGAGGAAGGTCGAGCCGGGCAGGAAGACGTGCGCGTAGTTCGCCGTCTCGTTGAGGAAGAGGTCGTGCACGACCACGCATTCCATGGCGGCAAGGCCGGCGGCGACATGCTTGGTGTCGGGATCGGACTGCAAAATGTCCTCGCCCTGGATGTAAATGCCCTTGAAGGAGCCGTCGACGGCGGCATCCAGCATGTTGGGGATGCGCAGGCCGGGTTCGTCGTCCAGCTTCACGCCCCACAGGCTCTCATAGATGTCGCGCACCGCGTCGCCCGAAATGTGCCGGTAGCCCGGCAGCTCATGCGGGAACGAGCCCATGTCGCACGAGCCCTGCACGTTGTTCTGGCCGCGCAGCGGGTTCACGCCGACGCCCGGGCGGCCGATATTGCCGGTGGCCATTGCGAGGTTGGCGATCGCCATCACCGTGGTCGAGCCCTGGCTGTGCTCGGTGACGCCGAGGCCGTAATAGATCGCGCCATTGCCGCCCTTGGCGTAGAGGCGCGCGGCGCCGCGGATCAGCTCGGGATCGACGCCGGACAGCTTGCCCACGGTTTCGGGGCTGTTTTCCGGCAGGGCGACGAAGGATGCCCAGTCCTGGAATTCCGTCCAGTCGCAGCGCTCGCGGATGAAGGCTTCGTCGAAAAGGCCCTCGGTGACGATGACATGCGCCAGCGACGTCAGCACGGCGACATTGGTGCCGGGCTTCAGCGGCAAATGGTAGTCGGCTTCGACATGCGCCGACTTGACCATCTCGGTGCGGCGCGGATCGAGCACGATCAGCTTGGCGCCCTGGCGCAGCCGCTTCTTCAGCCGCGAGGCGAACACCGGATGCGCGGAAGCCGGATTGGCGCCGATGATGACGGCGACGTCAGTGAATTCGACGGAATCGAAGTCCTGCGTACCGGCCGAGGTGCCGTAGGTCTGGCCGAGGCCGTAACCGGTCGGCGAATGGCAGACGCGCGCGCAGGTGTCGACATTGTTGTTGCGGAAGCCCTGCCGCACCAGTTTCTGGACGAGATAGGTCTCCTCATTCGTGCAGCGCGAGGAGGTGATGCCGCCGATCGCGGTGCGGCCGTACTGGTACTGGATGCGGCGGAATTCCTTGGCCGTATGGGCGATCGCCTCTTCCCAGCTCACTTCGCGCCAGGGATCGCTGACCTTTTCGCGAATCATCGGCGACAGGATGCGGTCCTTGTGCGTGGCGTAGCCATAGGCGAAGCGGCCCTTGACGCAGGAATGGCCGTGGTTTGCCATCCCTTCCTTGTAGGGCATCATGCGGATGACCTCGTCGCCCTTCACTTCGGCCTTGAACGAGCAGCCGACGCCGCAATAGGCGCAGGTGGTGACGGCGGAGCGCTCAGGCAGGCCCTTTTCGAGCACGGTCTTCTCGCGCAGCGCATCGGTCGGGCAGGCCTGCACGCAGGCGCCGCAGGACACGCATTCGGAAGCGATGAAGTCTTCATGCATGCCGGCGACCATGCGCGACTCGAAACCGCGGCCCTCGATGGTCAGCGCGAAAGTGCCCTGCACCTCTTCGCAGGCGCGCACGCAACGCGAACAGACGATGCATTGCGCCGGATCATAGGTGAAATAAGGGTTGGATTCGTCGCGGGCGATGTAGTCGACCGCCAGTGAGCCATGGCCCGGCGCGACGCCATTTTCTTCCTTGACGTGGTTGCGGCCCTCGACGCCGTAGCGGTTTTCGGTCAGGCCGACGGACTTCGCCACCACATCGAACTCGCTGGCGCCGGTTCCGGCCTTCTCGTTCCAGCCGGTAGGATGGTCGGAGACATAGAGTTCCATGACGCCGCGGCGGATGGCGTCGAGCCTGTCCGACTGCGTACGCACCACCATGCCTTCGCCGACCGGCGTCGTGCAGGAAGCCGGCGTGCCGCCGCGTCCTTCGATCTCGACGAGGCAGACGCGGCAGGAACCGAAGGAGTCCAGCATGTCGGTGGCGCAGAGTTTCGGGATTTCGACCCCGCCCTCCATCGCCGCGCGCATGATCGACGTGCCTTCCGGCACGCTGATGCTGCGGCCATCGACGGTCAGCGTGACCTGTTTCTCAGCCTTCGATTGCGGCGTTCCGTAATCGAGTTCTTCGATGAGCGTCGGGAAGTCGGCCTTGATGTTCATCTGCCAGCTCCTATTCAGCAGCCACGCGCGCCGGCGCGGGCTTGAAATCCTCGGGGAAATGCGTGATCGAGCTCATCACCGGGTAGGGGGTGAAGCCGCCCAGCGCGCAGAGTGACCCGAACTTCATCGTGTTGCAGAGGTCGGTGACCAGAGCGAGGTTCTTCTCCGGCTCGATGCCGGCGGCGAGCCTGTCGATGGTTTCCACGCCTCGCGTCGAGCCGATGCGGCAAGGCGTGCACTTGCCGCAGCTTTCGATGGCGCAGAATTCCATGGCGAAGCGTGCCTGCTTCAGCATGTCGGCGGTATCGTCGAAAATCGTGATACCGGCGTGGCCGATCAGTCCATCGCGCTTGGCGAATTCTTCGTAGTCGAACGGCGTGTCGAACAGCGCGCGCGGGAAGTAGGCGCCGAGCGGGCCGCCAACCTGCACCGCCTTGACCGGACGTCCGGTGGACGTGCCGCCGCCGATATCGTCGACGATCTCGCCCAGTGTCAGGCCGAAAGCGGTTTCGAACAGGCCGCCTTGCTTGACGTTGCCGGCGATCTGGATCGGGATCGTGCCGCGCGAGCGGCCCATGCCGAAATCCTTGTAGAAGGCGGCGCCCTTGTCCATGATGATAGGTACGGAAGCCAGCGAGATGACGTTGTTGATCACCGTCGGCTTGCCGAACAAGCCTTGGATCGCGGGCAGCGGCGGCTTGGCACGCACCACGCCGCGCTTGCCCTCCAGGCTGTTGAGCAACGAGGTTTCCTCGCCGCAGACATAGGCGCCGGCGCCGACGCGGATTTCCATGTCGAAGGCATTGGGCGAACCCAGCACATTGACGCCGAGCACGCCGTGCTTGCGGGCAATCTCGACGGCCTTGTTCATTGTTGCCACCGCATGCGGATATTCCGAGCGGATGTAGACAAAACCCTTTGTCGCGCCGGTGGCGATGCCGGCAATCGCCATGCCTTCGATCAGCACGAAGGGGTCGCCCTCCATGATCATGCGGTCGGCGAAGGTGGCGCTGTCGCCCTCATCGGCGTTGCAGACGATGTATTTGCGCTCCGATGTCGTATCGAGCACCGTCTTCCACTTGATACCGGTCGGGAAGCCGGCGCCGCCACGACCGCGCAGTCCGGAGTCGGTCACTTGGCTGACGATGTCGGCGGGCGCCATGGCCACCGCATTCTGCAGGCCTTTCAGTCCGCCGAGCGATTTGTAGGCATCGAGCGACAGCGGGTCGTTAATGCCGCAGCGCGCGAAGGTCAGCCGTGTCTGCTTGGCGAGGAACGGGATCTTGTCCGGGGCGCCGAGCCAGCGCTTGTGATGCCCGCCCTTGAGGAAGCCGCTGTCGAACAGGCTCTTCACGTCGGACGGCTTCACCGGCCCATAGGCGACACGGCCATTGGCTGTCGCCACTTCGACCATCGGTTCGAGGAAATAGGCGCCGCGCGAGCCGTTGCGCACGATCTTGGCCTCGATGCCGCGCTCGGCGAGTTCGTTTGCGATCGCCTTGGCGACCTTTTCCGCGCCCAGCGCCAGCGCGCCGGAATCGCCGGGAATGTAGATGCGGGGGGTCATGAGCGCACCTCGGCTACGATCTCGTCGATCTTTTCGTCATCGAGCCGTCCGATCACCTCGCCGTCCAGCATCGCCGACGGCGAACAGGCGCACAGCCCGAGACAATAGACGGGCTCGAGCGTAACCGATCCGTCACGCGTGGTCTCGTGGAAATCGATACCGAGCAACTGCTTGATCCTGGCTGCGACCGCGTCCGAACCCATCGACTGGCAGGCTTCCGCCTGGCAGAGCTTGAGCACGTGCCGGCCGGCCGGACGGGCGCGGAAGTCGTGATAGAAGGTGACGACACCATGCACCTCGGCCCTGGACAGGTTCAGCCCATCGGCGATCACGGGCACGGCGTCGTGCGGTACGTGGCCGAACTCTTCCTGAATGCCGTGGAGGATCGGCAGCAACGGACCCTCGAGGTCCTTCAACTCCTGGATAATCGCCGCAGTGCGTGACGCGATCTCGGTACTTGCAGGCTGCATCGTCATGCAGCGCCCTCCCTGGTCGATAGCTTTTAGCGCTAAGTCTTTACAAAATCAGAGGAAACCCGCGAAATCAATAAAGCGGTTTCGTTGCTCGATAGAAAAGTTCTATCGATGGGCTTCAGCTAGCATTGTCTAGCCTAGCGGTGCGCCCGGAAATCGTCTGCCAGCGCCATCGCCTCGTCCAGCAGCGCCTGCACCAGCGGCGTGTGCGGCTCACGCGGTGCGGCGACCAGCCCGACCGTGTGGCTGGCATCGGGCTCGACGATCGGAATGGCCCGGATCGGTTCGGAAAAACCGAATGTTTCCGCAAGGTTGAGCGGCATGATCGATGACCATTTGCCGGTTCGGATGTGCGAAAACAGCACGATCATCGAATTCGATTCCAGCGTCGGCCGCACCTGCACGCCGGCCTCGGCCAGGTGCTGGTCGATGATGCGGCGGTTCTGCATGTCCGGCGTCAACAGGCAAAGCGGCAGCTGGCTGATCTCGGCCCATGTCACTTTGTCGCGGTCGGAATAGGGATTGCCGATTGCGGTGATCAATTGGTAGCGCTCGTCATAGAGCGGCACGCTGGTCACCCGTCCCAGCGGTTCGTTGTCGAGATAGGTGATGCCGGCATCGACATCGAAATTGCCGAGCAGCGAAAGCACTTCGATCGAGGTCCGCGACAGCACCGAAAAGGTGACACCTGGGTGCTTGTCTCGAAAGGGCGTCGTCAATCTGGCCACCATGGCCAATGCTGTCGGGATGGCGGCAATACGGATGCGGCCGGAAAGACCGTGGCGCGCCGCCCGCATTTCCTCGCGCATGGTCCTGGAGTCGCCGACGATGCGGCGCGCCCACACCAGCACCTGCTTGCCCTCCGGCGTCAGGCCCTGAAAGCGCGAGCCGCGCAGCACGAGCATGACGCCGAGCTGGCCTTCCAGTTGCTTGATGCCGGCCGACAGCGTCGGCTGGGTGACGCCGCACACTTCCGCGGCCCGGCCGAAATGCTCTTCCCTGGCCAGCGCGATGAAGAATTCCAGCTTGTCGATCATTGGCGAAGGCTATCCGGCGCGGCGGCACCGCGCCAGATGGTGCCGTGCTCAATCATCCAGGCATGTCGCCCAAAAGTGACTTCGGTTTTGGGGCAGCGACATGCATAGGAAAGCTCTCGCGCCGCGCTGCCCGATCCCGAGATTTACCGGTCCACGAGATTGAGGATATTGCCGTCCGGATCCTTGAACCATGCGACTTTCATGCCGCCGCCGACATGGAGGTCACCCTCCATCGTCAGGCCGGGCATGTCGTAATGCTCGAAGGCGACACCCTTCGACCTGAGGGCGTTGACGACATCGGCGATTTTGTCGCCGACCCTCCAGGTCACCGCAGTCGCCTTGTTGGTCCCCGCGAATTCGGAACGATAGACATTGATGGTGGTGTCGCCGCTTTTGTACACGATCAATTCGCCGCCCTCATCGTGCACCTGTTTCAGGCCGAGCGTCCCCTCATAGAAAGCCTTTGCCTTGGCAAGGTCCCTGACCGCGAGATTGGCTGTTGCGTTGCTGTTTTCAAGCATGATCGTCTCCTTTCCTGGTTGTTCCCTCGTCATTGAACTGCGTCGAACGTGCCATTTCTGAAGTAGGGCCGCCCAGCCGCTTGACGAGCGTCAAGGACATGCGCCCTTGCTGCAAGTTGTGCCTTCAAACGGCGCCGATCCACATCTTTCAGCCGGTTTACTGTTTCCTGCGGCCGCGTGCGACGCTATGTGGATGCAACTGGTGCGCAGGGAGGGACGAACATGCTGGGCTGGTTCCGCAAGCTGTTGCCGCGCGAGGATCGCTTCTTCGACCTGTTCGAACAGCATTCCCGTACCGTGGTCGCCGGCGCCGAGGCACTCCAGTTGCTTCTCCAGGGCAAGGATATCGACCGCAGGTGCCAGGAGATCATCGATCTCGAAAACGAGGCGGACGACATAACCGCGCAGGTGCTGCTTGCGGTGAGGCGGTCTTTCATCACGCCTTTCGACCGCGGCGACATCAAGGATCTGATCCAATCGATGGATGACGCCATCGACACGATGCACAAGACCGTCAAGACGGTGCGGCTGTTCGAAAAGCGCGAATTCGATCCGCTGATGCAGGAAATGGGCGGCGTCATCGTCGACACCGCCAAGCTGGTCGCGGAGGCGATCCCGCTGCTCGCCAAGGTCGGCTCCAACAGCACACGCCTCAATGAACTCGCCGAGGAGGTCATGCGTGCCGAGGGCCGGGCAGACGACCTGCATGAGCAGGGTTTGAAGGATTTGTTCAAGCGCCACAATGGCGGTGATGCGATGGCCTATCTGATCGGCTCGGAAATCTATGGCCAGCTCGAGAAGGTGGTCGACCGTTTCGAGGACGTCGCCAACGAGATCAGCGGCATCGTCATCGAGAACGTCTAGCGATGGAAGCGACCATCGCCTTTCCCCTGCTCGTCGGCCTCGTCGCCGTGGCGCTGTTCTTCGATTTTCTCAATGGCCTGCACGACGCGGCCAACTCCATCGCCACCATCGTCTCCACGCGGGTGCTGCGGCCGCATTATGCGGTGCTGTGGGCGGCCTTCTTCAATTTCATCGCTTTCCTGTTCTTCGGCCTTCATGTCGCCGAGACCGTCGGCAAGGGCATCGTCGACGTCAGTGTCGTCACCCCGGCGGTGATCTTCTCGGCGCTGGTCGGCGCTATTGTCTGGAACATCATCACCTGGATCGCCGGTATTCCGTCGAGCAGCTCGCACGCGCTGATCGGCGGGCTGGTTGGGGCCGGGGTCGCAAAGGCGGGCTTCGGCGCCATCGTCTGGTCGGGCCTGGGCAAGACGGTCGCCGCGATCGTGCTGTCGCCGGCAACCGGTTTCGTCCTGGCGCTTCTCCTGGTCCTGGTGGTTTCATGGCTGTTCGTGCGACAGACGCCATTCGCTGTCGACAGCACGTTTCGCGTCCTGCAGTTCTTTTCGGCCTCGCTCTATTCGCTCGGCCATGGCGGCAACGACGCCCAGAAAACCATGGGCATCATCGCCGTGCTGCTCTATTCGCAAGGCATGCTCGGCACCTCGTTCTATGTACCGCTGTGGGTCGTCCTCACCTGCCAGTCGGCGCTGGCGCTGGGCACGCTTTTGGGCGGCTGGCGCATCGTCCACACAATGGGCTCGAAGATCACGCGCCTCAATCCGATGCAGGGTTTCTGCGCCGAGACCGGCGGCGCGATCACCCTGTTCGCAGCCACCTGGCTCGGCGTCCCGGTCTCGACCACGCACACGATCACCGGTGCCATCATCGGTGTCGGCGCGGCTCGGCGTATCTCGGCCGTCCGCTGGGGCATCGCCGGCAACATCGTTGTCGCCTGGGTCGTCACCTTGCCGGCGACGGCGGCGATTTCCGCTCTCACCTACCTGGCGCTCAGCCTGGCCCGGTGATGTCGCGGCGTGGCGCTTGGAGCCGTCTGCGTTCTGCACTATGTGAGCTGCAGCCGAACGCCAGGGAATAACCGCCATGTCCATTACCAAGGAAATCGTCACCGAGCGCCTGAAGACGGTGAACGGGCCGGATTTCACCGGCAACATCGTCGACCTCGGCATGGTTTCCGAGATTTTCATTGCCGATTCGAAAGTGTTCTTCTCGATCACCGTTCCCGCCGCGCGCGCCCCGGAGATGGAGCCGTTGCGCGCCGCCGCCGAGCGGGTGGTGAAGGCCATTCCCGGCGTTGCCGGCGCGGTCGTCGCGCTGACGGCTGAAAAGAAAGGCGGCGGCATGGAGGCGCCGGTTCCATCGCGCCCAGCACCCAGGCCGGCACCGCCCGCCGCCGCACCGCGCGCGGCTCCGCATGCTCCTGCTTCGCAGAGCCACGGCAAGCGCGGTGTGCCCGGCATCGAGGCGATCATCGCGGTCGCCTCCGGCAAGGGTGGCGTCGGCAAGTCGACCACGGCCGTCAATCTGGCGCTCGGTCTTGCCGCCAATGGCTTGCGGGTCGGCGTGCTCGATGCCGACATCTATGGGCCTTCGATGCCCAGGCTGCTCAACATCCATGGCCGGCCGCAGACGGTCGACGGCAAGATTCTGAAGCCCATGGAGAACTATGGCCTCAAGGTGATGTCGATGGGTTTCCTTGTCGATGAGGAGACGCCGATGATCTGGCGCGGGCCGATGGTGATGTCGGCGCTGACGCAGATGCTGCGCGAGGTCGAATGGGGGCGGCTCGACGTGCTCGTCGTCGACATGCCGCCCGGCACCGGCGACGCCCAGCTCACCATGGCCCAGCAGGTGCCGCTGGCCGGCGCCGTCATCGTCTCGACGCCGCAGGACCTGGCGCTGATCGATGCCCGCAAGGGTCTCAATATGTTCAAAAAAGTCGATGTGCCGCTGCTCGGGATCGTCGAGAACATGAGCTACTTCCTCGCCCCGGATACCGGCAAGCGCTACGATATTTTCGGCCATGGCGGCGCACGCCGCGAGGCAGAGAGGCTGGGCGTCACCTTCCTCGGCGAGGTGCCGCTGGAAATGGGAATTCGCGAGAGCTCGGACGCCGGCACGCCGGTGGTTGTCTCCAAGCCCGAGGGCGCCGAGGCGAAAATCTATCGCGATATCGCTTCCAAGGTCTGGGACAGGGTCAACGAGGAACGCGGCGCGGCGGAAGCGGCTGTGCCGAGCATCGTGTTTGAGTGACCCTCAAGGGGAGGGATCAGCCGCCGACTTTCTCGCCGAATGCCGAAAAGAACTGTCCGGCCAGTTTCTTCGAGGTCGATTCGATCAGCCGGCTGCCGAGTTGCGCGATCTTGCCGCCGACTTCCGCCTTGGCCGCATATTTGAGGACCGTCGCGTCCGGCCCGTCGGCGGTCAGGGTGACATCGGCACCGCCCTTGGCGAAGCCGGCAATGCCGCCCTTGCCTTCGCCCTGGATGGTGTAGGCATGCGGGGGCTTGAGATTCTTCAGCGTCACTTCGCCGTTGAAGGTCGCCTTGATCGGCCCGATCTTCAGCACCACCGTCGCCGCCATCTCGGTCGCCGATTTCATTTCCAGGCTCTGGCAGCCCGGAATGGCGTCCTTCAGGACGGCCGGGTCATTCAGCGCTTCCCACACTTTCTGCACGGGTGCGGCGATACGTTCCTCGCCTTCGATCACCAAAGCCATCAAAACCTCCCCGATCGCCGATGTCGGATTGGTCGTAGCGCGCGGCTCGATAGCTGTCTATCGCACCAAAGTCCGGATTCAGATCACGCGTGCCCCTTGCCTGCATCCGCGCGTTGTCATATCGATTTGTCATACAAATACGGAGACCATGATGGCTGGCGCCCCTACGAAAAAGAAAAAGTTCCGCTCGCAGGAGTGGTTCGACAATCCCGACAATCCGGGAATGACGGCGCTTTATCTCGAGCGCTACCTGAATTACGGGCTGACACGCGCCGAGCTGATGTCGGGCAAGCCGCTGATCGGCATCGCCCAGACGGGCTCTGATCTTTCGCCTTGCAACCGGCACCACATCGAGCTCGCCAAGCGCGTGCGCGAAGGCATCGTCTCGATGGGCGGCATTCCTTTCGAATTCCCCTGTCACCCGATCCAGGAGACCGGCAAGCGGCCGACTGCCGCCCTTGACCGCAACCTCGCCTATCTCAGCCTTGTCGAAGTGCTCTATGGCTATCCGCTGGACGGCGTCGTGCTGACCATCGGCTGCGACAAGACCACGCCTGCCTTGCTGATGGCGGCGGCCACCGTCAACATCCCGGCCATTGCGCTGTCGGTCGGCCCGATGCTCAATGGCTGGCACAAGGGCAAGCGCACCGGCTCGGGCACCATCGTCTGGGAATCGCGCCAGCGCCTGTCGGCCGGCGAGATCGACTATGACGAGTTCATGGACATCGTTGCCTCTTCGGCGCCGTCCACGGGCTACTGCAACACGATGGGCACCGCCACCACGATGAATTCGCTGGCCGAGGCGCTCGGCATGCAACTGCCCGGTTCGGCCGCCATCCCGGCGCCGTACCGCGAGCGCGGCCAGATCGCCTATGAGACCGGGAAGCGCATCGTCGACATGGTGCACGAGGACCTGAAACCGTCCGACATCATGACCCGCGCGGCCTTCGAAAACGCCATCGTCGTCAATTCGGCGATCGGCGGTTCCACCAACGCGCCGATCCATCTCAACGCGATCGCCCGCCATCTCGGCGTGCCGCTCGACAATGACGACTGGCAGAAGGTCGGTCTCAAGGTGCCGCTCATCGTCAACCTGCAGCCGTCGGGTGAATATCTCGGCGAAGATTATCACCATGCCGGTGGCGTGCCTGCCGTGGTGGCCGAGCTGATGAAGGCCGGAATGCTGCCGCACCCCGATGCCCTGACCGTCAACGGCAAGTCGATCGGCGACAACTGCAAGGGGGTCGCCAACGAGAACACCGATGTCATCCGCACCGTGGCCGAGCCGCTGAAGGCCGATGCCGGCTTCATCAACTTCAAGGGCAATCTGTTCGATTCGGCGATCATGAAGATGAGCGGCATCTCGCCCGAATTCCGCGAGCGCTATCTATCGAACCCGAACGACCCGGAAGCCTTCGAAGGCAACGCCATGGTCTTCGATGGGCCGGAGGATTACCACGCCCGCATCGACGATCCGGCGCAAGGCATAGACGAGCACACCATCCTGTTCATGCGCGGCGCTGGCCCGGTCGGCTATCCCGGCGGCGCCGAGGTCGTCAACATGCAGCCGCCGGCCTACCTCATCAAGAAGGGTATCCACGCGCTGGCCTGCATCGGCGACGGCCGCCAGTCCGGCACGTCGGGCTCGCCGTCGATCCTGAATGCCTCGCCGGAAGCCGCGGTCGGCGGCGGTCTGGCGTTGCTCAAGTCCGGCGACCGCGTCCGCATCGATCTGAGGAAAGGCACCGCGAACATCCTCGTCAGCGACGACGAGATCACGCGGCGGCGCGCCGAGCTGCAGAAAGATGGCGGCTACCATTATCCCCAGCACCAGACGCCATGGCAGGAGATCCAGCGCGGCATGGTCGACCAGTTCTCGGCCGGCATGGTGCTGAAGCCGGCTGTGAAATACCAGGATGTCGCCCATACCATGGGCGTGCCTCGCGACAATCACTGATTATTCCCGGGAATAGTCATCGATTATTCCTGGCTGGTCACGGATGATGGATGGACGAGGACCGGCGGCCTGATCGATCAGGCCGCCGCTCTGACGGCGTAGCCGCGGATGCTGCGTCCTTGACAAGACCGCGCAACAATTCCAACATCCATCGCAAGGGGTGCACCGCGACCACCCCGTGAGGCGTCAGCCCAATGTTCGCGTCCAAGCTTCTCTTTTCAGGAGGTGGACGCCATGCCGTCAACAACCGAAATTACCGTACAGCAACTATCCCGTCTGGTTGGTTTGCCCGGCGCGCCTGTAATCGTCGATGTCCGCCTCGATGAGGACTACGATGCCGACCCGCGCCCGCTGCCGGCCTCGCACCGGCGCAACTTCAAGACCGTCTCGACCTGGGCAGCCGACCTTGCCGGCAGCCAGGTGGCCGTGGTCTGCCAGAAGGGGCAAAAGCTCTCGCAAGGCGTGGCCGCCTGGCTGCGGCACCAGGGCGTTGCCGCCGAATCCCTCGAAGGCGGTTTCGAGGCCTGGCGTGATGCCGGCGGCCTACTGGTCCACGCCGCCAAGATCCCGTTCCGCGATGAAAAAGGCCGCACCGTCTGGGTGACGCGGGCTCGCCCCAAGGTCGATCGCATCGCTTGCCCCTGGCTGATCCGGCGCTTCGTCGATCCGCATGCGGTCTTCCTCTTTGTCGAGGCGGCCGAAGTGCCTGCTGTCGCGGACCGCTTTCAGGCCGTGCCCTTCGACATCGACAATGTGTTCTGGAGCCATCGCGGCGAACGCTGCACCTTCGACACGATGATCGAGGAGTTCGGGCTGGAATCCCAGGCACTCGATCGCCTTGCCACGATCGTGCGCGCGGCCGACACCGCCAGGCTCGATCTCGTTCCCCAAGCCGCCGGATTCCTTGCCGCCTCGCTTGGCCTGTCACGCATGTTCCGCGACGATCTGGAACAGCTGGAGGCGGGGATGCTTCTCTATGACGCGTTCTTCCGCTGGTGCCGCGACGCCACCGAGGAGACGCACAACTGGCCGAGCGGGGCGAAGCCGACATGAGCAGCCTCATGTCCCCGAAAAATGCCGACATCGTCGAGGCACCGGCGGTCCCGAGCTTCCGTGAAGCCACGAAACTCTGGGCGAAGATCGGATTGCTGAGCTTCGGCGGGCCGGCGGGGCAGATCGCGCTCATGCACAAGGAATTGGTCGAGGATCGGCGCTGGATCGGCGAGCAGCGTTTCCTGCACGCCTTGAACTACTGCATGCTGCTGCCCGGTCCCGAAGCCCAGCAACTCGCCATCTACATCGGCTGGCTGCTGCACAGGACGGCCGGCGGTCTCGTCGCCGGCATCCTGTTCGTGGTGCCGGGCGCACTCGTCATGCTCACCTTGAGCATCCTCTATGCGCTCTACGGCGATGTCCCGCTGGTCGAGTCTCTGTTCTTCGGCGTCAAGGCCGCCGTGCTCGCGGTCGTGGTCGAGGCGGTGATCCGCATCGGCCGCCGCGCCTTGAAGAACCGGGGGATGGTGGCGATCGCGCTTTGCGCTTTTCTCGGCATCTATGTCCTCAGCATTCCGTTCCCGCTCATCGTCCTGATTGTGGGATTGGTGGGATGGGCGGGAAACCGCGTCGCGCCAGCCCTGTTTTCCGGTGCGGCGCACGGCAAGAACGATGCTCCCGACATCAAGGGCGCGGTCGACCTGATGTTCGAGCGCGGCCAACTGGCCCATGCCAGACCGACAAGATGGCATGCGCCGCGCATTATCGCGATCTGGCTGCCGATCTGGCTCGGGCCGGTTCTGTTGCTCTGGGCGCTCACCGGGACAAACAGCGTATGGACGCAGATAGGCGGTTTCTTCAGCCTGATGGCGGTCGTCACCTTCGGCGGCGCCTACGCGGTTCTTGCCTATGTCGCACAGGCGGCCGTCGAATCCTTCGGCTGGCTGGCGCCCGGCGAGATGGTCGATGGCCTCGGGCTTGCCGAGACCACGCCGGGGCCGCTCATTCTGGTGTTGCAGTTTGTCGGCTTTATCGCCGCCTTTCGCCACTCCGGCGCGATAGGCCCGTTGTTTGGCGGATCGCTTGGAGCGCTGCTGACCTTATGGGTTACGTTCACGCCCTGCTTCTTCTGGATATTCCTCGGCGCGCCCTATATCGAGGCCCTGCGCGGCAACAAGGCTCTGTCGGCTGCGCTCGGCGCCATCACCGCCGCCGTGGTCGGCGTCATCCTGAACCTGGCTCTATGGTTTGCCTTGCACGTCATCTTCCACGACGTGCGCAAGTTGGGCCTCGGCATGAACGTGCCGGTGCCGTCGTCGATCGACTGGCGCGCCGCACTGCTGTCCTGCGCCGCCATGATTGCCATCCTCAGGCTGAAGGTCGGCATGCTGCCGACACTTGCCGGGTCGGCCCTGGCCGGCGTCTTGCTGCTGGCGGTGAGCGGATAGACGCCGGTCACTATCTTTGTATTCCGCCGGCCAACCACCTAACTGGTGGGAAAACGGATTGGACACTCATGGCGCAACGACGCTCTTCTCTTGGCTTTCTCGGCATGTTCGGCCGCTCGGGTGATCTGCGGCAGCTCGATGCCGCCTTGCGCGGCGCCGACCTGCATCCGGCCCTGGTGCCGGAGGGCGTAAAACTCACCATCGTCAATCTGATGAAGGACCACTGGCCCGAGGAACCGCCGCCGCGGGCCTATCCGCGGGTGGCGACCCTGTTCAGCTACTGCATCGCCGGACCGGAAACCTTCGAGCGGGCGCAAGGTCCGCAACAGCGGCTCGATGCGGAGCGCCGGATCGAGGCGGCTCTCGAAGCCGGCGACGGCCTCGATGCCCAGATCGTGCTGATGGCGCTGCACGCCAAGCTGATCAACGCCGAAGTCGTCGAACACTACGGGCTGGCAGCCGAGTAGACTGTTTGACGAGGAGCGGCTACCCGCCCATACCGCCGCGCGGCAGCTTGATCATGTCGCCGAAGCGGGCGCGCAATTTGTCGTCGAGCAGCTTCGGCACATGGCGCGGAAAGCGCTCGGCAAGGATGCGTTTCTTCTCGATGATCGCCCGCTGCAATATGTCGGGCCGGCCCTTCTCATTCCATTCCTTCGGCGAAAACCGGTCGCCAACGGCGGGATAGAAATATTCCGTCTGCATCAGCCGCAGCGTCTGCTCGTTGCCGAGATAGTGCCCCGGGCCTTTCAGGCAGACATCGGCGATGGTGGCGATCGACAGCGCTTCGTCGGTCACCTCGATGCCGCGCACGCAGCGCAGGCAATGACCGAGCATGTCGTTGTCGATGATCAGGCTTTCCAGGCAGAAGCCGAGCAGCGAGGCATGCATGCCGGCCGATTCATAGACCAGGTTGAGCCCGGCAAGGCCGGCCATTACGTCGGTGATGCCCTTTTCATAACCGGACTGGATGTCGGGCAGCTTCGAATCCGTCATGCCTGCGGCCGAGCCGCCCGGCAGGTCGTAGAATTGCGCCATCTGGGCGCAGGCGGCGGTCAGCACCGCCTGTTCGGCCGAGCCGCCCGACATGGCGCCTGTGCGCAGGTCCGATACGAACGGCCAGGTGCCGAAGATCGCCGGATGCCCCGGCTTGATGGCGTTGACATAGACCAGACCGGCCAGCACTTCGGCCACCGCTTGCAC
>NZ_RZSJ01000569.1:0-3887 GCF_003998025.1 Mesorhizobium sp. M8A.F.Ca.ET.021.01.1.1 | reverse complement strand
CTCGAAGACATAGCCGAGCAGCGAGCGGCCGAAATACAGGCCGCCGAGCAGCACGCCGCCGAACAGCGTGTTGACGATGGTCGGCTTCATCTTGATGAAGATGTCGTCCTGCAGATAGAGCGTCAGCGCGCCGAAGATGAAAACGACGACGCCCGACACCATCGGCATGATCGGCAAGGTGCGGGTCAGCAGCCATGAGGCGATCAACGCGATCGCGGTCGCGGCCATGAACAGGCCGGTGGCGACGAAGATCGGACCGCCGAATTCGGCCAGCACGGGAAATTTCTGCGTCAGCCACTCGCCGCGCGCATTGGCGAAGAAAAAGACGAGCAGCGGCCCCAGCTCCAGCGCCAGCTTGAGCAGGGGGTTGATGCCTTCCTTCTTCTCTTTCTGCGGGTCGGACGGATCGCGTTCGAGAATGGGTGGGTTCATGGTTTCCTTCTTACGCACGATCCAATCCGGAAGCCTCACTTCCGGCATCGTGCCTGTTCAAGCCACTCCAGCGATCGCCCTGGCGAATTCGCTTGCGGAAAACGGTTCGAGGTCGTCGACTTGCTCGCCGACGCCGATGAAATAGACCGGCAATTTATGCTTTGCCGCGATCGCCACCAGAATACCGCCGCGCGCGGTCCCGTCCAGCTTGGTCATCACCAGGCCGTTGACGCCGGCGACATTGCGGAAGATCTCGACCTGGTTGAGCGCGTTCTGGCCGGTGGTGGCGTCGACCGTCTGCAGCACGGTGTGAGGCGCTTCCGGGTCGAGCTTGCCAAGCACGCGAACGATCTTTTCCAGCTCGGCCATCAGTTCGGTCTTGTTCTGCAGCCGGCCGGCAGTGTCGATGATCAGCACGTCGGAGCCCGCCTCCTTCGCCTTCTCGAAGGCGTCGTAGGCAAGGCCGGCGGCATCGGCGCCGAGCTCGGAGGCAATGACGGGCGATTTCGTGCGTTCGCCCCAGATCTTCAACTGTTCGATGGCGGCGGCGCGGAACGTGTCGCCGGCGGCCAGCATCACCGACAGGCCGCCATCGGTCAGCTTGGCGGCGAGCTTGCCGATGGTCGTGGTCTTGCCGGTGCCGTTGACGCCGACCACCAGGATGACATGCGGCTTGTGCGAGAGATCGAGCTCGAGCGATTTTGCGACCGGGGCGAGCACCTTCTCCACCTCGGCCGCCATGACGGCGCGCACTTCGGTATCGGAAACATCCTTGCCGTAGCGGCTTGAGGCCAGTGAATCGGTGACGCGCAGCGCCGTTTCCACGCCAAGATCGGCGCGGATCAGCACGTCCTCCAGGTCCTGCAGCGTCTCCTCGTCCAGCTTGCGCTTGGTGAAAACGCCGGCAATGTTGCCGGTCAGCTCGCGCGACGACCGGGCAAGTCCGTCCCGCATGCGCTGGAACCAGGACCGCCTCGGCGCCGGCTCGGGCGCCTTCTGCACTTCGGCCTTCTGCTCGACCTTCTTGGCAACCGTCACCTTGCCGGTAGCGGGGGCAGGCTGTGGAATGGGTTGCGGTTCAGGCGCGACCTCGGCAATGACCGGCTGGGCTTCGACGGGTGCCGGCTGGCGAATGGGCGGGGCGATTTCCGCTGGTGGAGCGGTCTCTATCGGGGATGGGATAATTTCCGCAGGCTGGCGCTGCCCCTCACCCTTACCCTCTCCGCGTGAAGGACGGGGAGAGGGGGGCGTCAGCGTCGAGCTTTTTTGTTTGATGTCGCCAGGAGGGGCGCCGGCCCCGATGTCAGCCCCCTTCTCCCCGTCCCTATACGGGGAGAAGGTGCCGGCAGGCGGATGAGGGGCTGCGCCGGCCTCAGAAGTCGGCTGCTCGGAGGCGGCCGTCGACTGAGGGGCCTCAACCGGCGACGCCGGCGGCACTTCGACCGGTGTGGGCATGTCGACCGGCACTTCGACCGGAGGCGTCGGCACTTCGACGGGCGCGGGTTCCGGTTGCCTCTCCGGACGCGATGGAACGATCTCGGGCTCCGATGGCGCGGGCGGAATCTCCCGCGGCCGCGGTTCGGGCGTGGGCTGCGGAACGACGGGTGGCTTCGGCACCTCTTCGGGCGCCAGTGGTTCAGGCGTCTGGGGCGGGGCTGCCGGTTTCTCTTCCGGCGCAGGCTCCGGCTGCCGTTCCGGTTCTGACGGAACGGTAGGCTCCGGCGGGGGCGGAATGGTGGGGACAGGTTCGGGCTTGGGCTCCTCGGGCTCCGGTCCAGGCGCGGCCGCCGGCGCGGCTTCCGCCACAGCCTCCTCCCGCTTCAAAAACTCCGGCACGGCCTGCTCGGCCGCCGGCTTCAGCGCGTCGAGCTGATCCCATTTGATCGGCGGGAGGGGGGCGGTCTCGTCGATGCGCTCCTCGACGACCTCCTTCTTGCCGAACGAGAATATCTTCTTGAAAAAACCAGCCATGCTTTTGCGTTTCTCAGGCGGCGCGGGCGGCAAGGGGAGCGGCTGTCAGCCGCGCGCCATCGTGGCCGGTTATTTCAGCTTCGACGATCTCTCCCGGCGCGCCGGTGGCGAGTGCGGCAAGCGTGAACCCTTCGGTGCGGCCAAGGCCGTCGCGCTCGATCAGGATCGACTGGCGGCTATCGGCGAGCGAAGACAGATGCCGCTGGTAGGCGGCTTCGCCGGCTGCGCGCAGCCGGGCGGCGCGCTGCTTGACCAGCTCGCGGCGAACCTGCGGCATGCGCGCGGCGGGAGTGCCTTCGCGCGGTGAAAACGGGAAGACGTGAAGATGGGTTAGGCCGCATTCCTCGACGATTTTTTCGGAATTCTCGAACATGGCGTCGGTCTCGGTCGGGAAGCCGGCGATGATGTCGGCGCCGAAAACAATGCCGGGACGCAGCTTGCGCACATCCTCGCAAAAGCGGATCGACTGGTCGCGCAGATGCCTTCGCTTCATGCGCTTCAGGATCATGTCGTCGCCAGACTGCAGCGACAGATGCAGATGCGGCATCAGCCGCGGCTCGGTGGCGATGGCGTCGAGCAAGTCCTCGTCGGCCTCGATCGAGTCGATCGAGGACAGCCTGAGCCGCTTTACATCGGACACCTGCCTGAGGATGGTCTTCACAAGCTTGCCGAGCTTCGGCACACCAGGCAGGTCGGCGCCGAAAGACGTCATGTCGACGCCGGTCAGCACGATCTCGGCATAGCCGTTGCCGGCCAAGCGCTTGACCTGCTCGACCACGGCGCCCATCGGCACCGAGCGCGAATTGCCGCGGCCATAGGGGATGATGCAGAAGGTGCAGCGGTGGTCGCAGCCGTTCTGCACCTGCACGAAGGCACGTGCCCGGCCCTCGATGGCGTCGACCATGTGGCCGGCGGTTTCGCGCACCGAGAAGATGTCGTTGACGCGCGCCTTCTCGGTGTCGTTGACGCCGAAATCGGGCAGCGCGCGATAGGAATTCGCCTTGAGCTTTTCCTCATTGCCAAGCACGAGATCGACCTCGTCCATGGCGGCGAATTTTTCGGGCTCGGTCTGCGCGGCGCAGCCGGTGACGATGATGCGCGCGGCCGGGTTGTCGCGGCGCGCCTTGCGGATCGCCTGCCTGGCCTGGCGCACCGCTTCGCCGGTGACGGCACAGGTGTTGAAGATGACGGCGCCGCCGTCGAGCGCGCCGAGGCCCGCGCTTTCGGCCTCGCGCCGCATCACCTCGGACTCATAGGTATTGAGACGGCAGCCGAAGGTCACCACGTCGATGCGGCCGGGCTGCTTCGCCACGTCGACGCCTTTGGCAAGAGCGGACATCAGGCCGCGCTTTCGGTGTCGCGGGCCCATTGTCCGGTCGACGGATCGAAGCTGCCGGAAAATTCCCATTCGGCCGCCCCGGTCAGGATGACGTGGTCGTCATCGCGCCATTCGACATGCAGCGTGCCGCCGCCAGGCGTCAACC
>NZ_RZSJ01000568.1:0-3909 GCF_003998025.1 Mesorhizobium sp. M8A.F.Ca.ET.021.01.1.1 | reverse complement strand
GGGCTATCTGCTGATCTGGGCGACGCTCGGCATTGCCTGCATCACGGCGGCGTCGCTGGTGTTGTTGCCGGTGCTCTTCGGCTGGCGCATCGTGTTCTCGCGCTCGCGCGGGAAGCTCGGCACCATCCTCTATTTCGCCTGCCTCGGCCTCGGCTACATCATGGTCGAGGTCGGGCTGATCAGCCGCTTCACCGTGGCGCTGGCCAATCCGACCGTTTCGGCCTCGGTGCTGATCTCCTCGATGCTGGTGTTTTCCGGTCTCGGCAGCCTGTTCGCCGAACGCATCTTCGACCGCGCCCGAACGCTGCTGCCGGTGGTGCTGCTGGCCATCTGCGCGCTGCTGCTGATTTACGGCTTCTATCTGTCGCCGGTGCTCGACTGGATCGGCGCCTATCCCTATGCGGTGCGGTTGCTGCTCTGCTTCCTCTTGGTGTCGCCGCCGGCCTTCCTGATGGGCATGCCGATGGCCACCGCCATGACCTGGCTGGCGCGGCTCGGCAAGGAGCATCTGTTCGTCTGGGCCTGGGGCATCAATGGCTGCTTCTCGGTGATCGGCTCGGCCGCGGTGCCGATCGTCGCCACCAGCTTCGGCCTCAGCGCCGTGCTGCAATGGGCTGGGATTGCCTATCTCGTCGCCATTCCGGCCTTCTTCGCGGTGCTGTTGCCATCAAGGGCGCCGGCTCTCCGGGTGGTGCCCGCTTGATGCCGGACCGGCGCGCCATCGTCGCCGGACTGCTGGCCACGGCGGCGTTTCCGGTGGCAAGCCAGGGGGCGCGCTTGCACAAGGCGATCTCGACCATCGTGCCGTTCAAGGCGTCGCCGTTTCCGTACCGGGGCAAGCTGCCCGACGGCTCCGCGCCGTTTCTCGACGTCGATGCGAACGGCCGCCACGGCCACACCTCGCCGCGTGGGGGAATCTACTGGGAAGACGAGACCTATTCGGACCGCTCGACGCTACTCGGGATTCCCAAAGGTTTTGATGCCGCCAAGCCTGCTGTCATCGTCGTGTTCTTCCACGGCAACGGCGCGACCTTGCAGCGAGACGTGGTCGGGCGCCAGCGCGTGGCCGCGCAGGTCGAGGCTTCGGGCCTCAACGCCGTGCTGGTGGCGCCGCAATTTGCCCGCGACGCGCAGGATTCCAGCGCCGGCAATTTCTGGACGCCGGGCTATTTTTCCGGGTTCATGGCCGAGGCGGCGCAAGGCCTGGCCAGGCTGACCGGCGCCAAGGCGGCAAAATTCGAGGCCATGCCGGTGGTGCTGGTCGCCTATAGCGGCGGCTACAATCCGGCCGCTTCCGTGCTTGGGAATGGTGACATTGGCGGCCGCCTGCTCGGCGTCATCCTGCTCGACGCCGTGTTCGACGAAGCCGACGTCTTCGCCGACTGGATCGCGCATCACAGGAAGAGTTTCTTCGTCAGCGCCTACGGCAAATCCTCGGCCTCGGGCAATGCCGAGATCAGGCAGGCGCTGGCAGGCAAGGGCATCACTGCAAGCGCCGATCCGCCGCAACGGCTGGAAGCCGGCACCATCGCTCTGCTCGCCTCGGAAGCCGCCCATGACAGCTTCGTCACCAAGGCATTCGTCAACAATCCGCTGCAATGGCTGCTGGCCCGGCTGCACGGGTTCACGCGCTAGACTAGGACGCGTCGACATCAGACTGGCTGAATTCCATCAGCCCCTGGCACTTGAAAGGTTTGGTTTTGACGCTTAGTGCCCGGCCATGCTTCTGACCGTTATCGTCATTGCCCAGATACTGGACCCGCTCAGGATCGTGCTGATCGCGATCGCCTATTTCCTCAGCCTCAGGGTCAAGCAGCCGAGCGCGGGCTGGCTTGGACTGGTGGCGGCAATTGTCATCATCGCCATCTTCTATCCCTTCGTAATTCTTGGTCAGTCCGGCGATATCGCCTGGATGAGCGGCGCGGTCGGCGTGATATCGAACGCGCTGATAGCGGCGGTCGTGGCCGGGCTCCTGCGTCTCCAACGCCGTTTCTTCTGATCGTCAGTGCGGTTAGAGGCGCTTAGTCCTCAATTGAACCACAGCGCGAACGTCAAAAACCCGCCGCCGCCGAACTCGCGCTGGATCTGGTCGAAATCGTCGCTGGTCAGGATCTTGCCGGCCTCCAGATAGGGTGCGATGCCGGGGCCGGTGATCGACAGTACGAGGTCGAAGGGCTTCGGCTCGTCGAAGAAGCGCTTCATGTTGATGCCCTTGCCGGTGATGCGGAAATGCGGCAGCAGCGCCCGGCCTTCAAGCAAGTCCTCGGCCATGGTCAAGGTGGCGAGCCAGGCCTGGACCTGCTCCTCGCCGACTTCGAGGCCGGTGAGCTGGTTTTCGCCCTTCTGCTGCGGGCCCGGCAGCCATTCGCGGTCATTGTCGGTCTCGGCGCGGATCGCTTTCCAGTCCTCGCGCGACAGCCGGATCATTTCGAGCAGCTCCTGGCGCGCCGCCTTGCGGCGCTCCGGCTCGATCACCGGCCAGTTGATCATGTGCACCATCGATATGAAATCGGCGATGCGCCATTCCGAGGAGAACATGTTGCCGCCCATCTCGCTGGGCGGCGGCACCAGGATGTCCTGCAATGGCAGCTTGGCGCGCGGGAACAGCATGTGGAACGAGCCGTCGAACGTGCCCCTGAAATCATGCGCCAGCCAGAAATCGGCCTGCGCCATCAGGAACTCGGCGTAGCCCTGCAACCAGTAACCGTCGGCGCGGTCGAAGCGGAAGGTGAGCGCAGGCGCGGCGCCGTCTGGCGCCATGCCGCCGTGCGACAGCGCCGCCATGATCGCCGCCATGCTTTCATCCGGTGCGATCGTGCCGTCCTCATTGAGGTCGATGCCGACATGGGTGAGGTCGATGACCATGCCGATATCGGCGTCGGCCGGCACCGAACCCAGCGTCGCGGCGGACTTTGCCAGCCGGTCGCGAAAGGCGACCAGTATGGCGCGGAACTCTTCGTAGGTCAGCGGCTCGGGATTGGGGTTTGTCGGTACGGGCAGCTGCATCAGCGGCAGCATGAAGGATTGCGGGCTCTCGAAGCCATGGCGGTGCAGGCCGCTCGCCAGCAATTCCAGTGCGGTGAAGAACTCGCCGGCGCCGGCGGCATAGGCCGAAGCCGGATCTTTCGGCGCAGCCGCTTCCAGTGTCGACAGGGCGCCGTCGCGCGCGGCCACGGTCTTTGCTTCGAACAATGCGGTTGCCGCTTCGGACATGGCGGCGCTAGCCGAAGACAACGGTACAAGCAGAATAAAGGCTGAGGCCAGCAGGCTCGCAACTCGTTTCATGTTCCCCTCCAGGCGCGTTTCGCGCCGGCGATCATACACGAATTTGCCGTCCGCCGCCTGCCGGTCACGCCGCATGATTGTCGCCGGATGGCTTCAACACGCCGGACGGACGGTCTACACAGGGCAAGCAAATTGGGCATCGCGTGTCGAACTATCCGCTTTCCTACAAACTGTCCTGGCTGCCGCGGTTCCTGAAGCCGTCGTTTGGCGGCGACGCCAACGGGTTTGCCCCGGCGGCGGGGACGCTGATGGATCCGCCGCCGGGACAGACTGTGCGGCTGGCCTTCGTCGGCGACATCTCGGCCGTGGCCAACCGCAGCGCGCCGGCGTGCGATCCGGCGATCAAGGCGCTGCTCGGCACTGCCGACCTGGTGATCGGCAATTGCGAAAGCCCGATCGTGGACAAGCCAAGTGCCGTGCTGGGGACCAAGCTCGGCACGCATCATGCGATGAGCGAACGCTTTCTGGTGGAGGCATTGGCGGCGGTCGGGATCGAGCGCGAAAAACTCGTGCTGTCGCTGGCCAACAATCATGTTTTCGACCAGGGTGTCGCCGGTTTCGACGCGACGGCGGCCACGTTGAGGCGGCTCGATATCCGCACCATCGGCCTGGCCGCCACTGGCC
>NZ_RZSJ01000567.1:0-3920 GCF_003998025.1 Mesorhizobium sp. M8A.F.Ca.ET.021.01.1.1 | reverse complement strand
ATCGCGACCATCGGATCCGCGAATGCCCGCCGGCGGCGGCGAGCACTGATCGTGGAGGCGATAATGAAAAACGGAAGCTGCCGCCTGACGACGAAGGATTTCGCCGTCCTGGAAGTAATGCTCGAGCGCCGGCGGGCATTCGCGGATCCGATGGTCGCGATGATCGAAGAGAAGCTTTCCAATGCCGGCGTCGTGCCCATCGAGTCGGTCGAACCCGATATCGTGACGCTGAACAGCCGGGTGGTGTTTTGCGTCGATGCCGGTGCGGCCGAGACGCGCACCCTGGTGCAGAACGACGTGCGCGGACCGGTCGGCTCCAGCCTGTCGGTGGCAACCAGGCGCGGCCTGTGCATGCTTGGCATGGCGCAAGGCCAGACGGCATCGCTCGAACACCCCGACGGCAGGCGCGAATCGATCCGGATCAAGGCGGTGCTCTATCAGCCGGAAGCCGCGCGGCGGGCAGCCCGGGAAAGAGCTTCCGCTGGCGGATCGCGGCCACATGGGCTGACCCTCGTCTACAGCGCTGACACGTCTATCCGGCCTCTTGGCGAGACGGCAGGAGTGCGGCAGACAGGGAAAGACGACGATCCCGGTCCGTCGGCGGCGTGAAAAGCCACGGCGCATGGTTGAGAAGATCGGAATCGATTTTCGCCGGCGATCGTGCGCAAATCGCAGATGTGGCCGTGTCCTTCGGCATGAAGGACACGGCGTAAGGAGTGAATGATGAAGATCATGGTGCTGGGCAGTGGCGTCATCGGGGTGACCACGGCCTATTATCTCGCTGAGGCCGGCCATGAGGTGACGGTGATCGACCGCCAGAAAGGCCCGGCGCTGGAGACCAGCTTTGCCAATGCCGGCGAGATTTCGCCCGGCTATGCCTCGCCCTGGGCCGGCCCCGGCATTCCGCTCAAGGCGATCAAGTGGCTCCTGATGAAGCACGGCCCGCTGGTGGTGCGGCCGGCCTTCGACCCGCATATGTGGACATGGCTGGTCAAGATGCTGCGCAACTGCACCGCCGAGCGCTACGCCATCAACAAAGCGCGTATGGTGCCGCTGGCGGAATACAGCCGCGACACGCTGAAGGCGCTGCGCGAAGCGACCGGCATTGCCTATGACGAGCGGACCCAGGGCACGCTGCAATTGTTTCGCACGCAAAAGCAACTCGACGGCACCGGAGGCGATGTCGAGGTGCTGAAGAAATATGGCGTGCCGTACGAAATCCTCGACCAGGATGGCTGCATCGCGGCAGAGCCGGGGCTGGCCGGCGTGCGCGAGAAGTTCGTCGGGGGGCTGAGACTGCCGCATGACGAGACCGGCGACTGCAAGATGTTCACCGACAGGCTGACCGAGCTCTGCGTGGCGCGCGGCGTCAAGTTCGAGTACGACGTGACCATCTGGCGCGTCATCCGCAGCCGCAATCGTGTCGCCAATCTGAGCACCAGTGCTGGCTGGAAGGCGGCAGACGCCTATGTCATGGCGCTGGGCAGCTATTCGGCGGGTTTCATGCGCCGGATGAAGCGGTCGATCCCGGTCTATCCGGTCAAAGGCTACTCGATCACGGTGCCGATCAAGGACGCCGCCGCCGCACCGGTGTCGACCGTAATGGACGAGACCTACAAGGTCGCGATCACCCGGCTTGGTGACCGCATCCGCGTCGGCGGCACGGCCGAGATTTCCGGCTTCGATCTCAGGCTGCACGAATCGCGACGCCGCACCCTGGAACACTCGGTCGGCGATCTCTTTCCGGGCGCCGGCGCCATGCGCGAGGCGACGTTCTGGTGCGGGCTGCGGCCGATGACGCCGGATGGACCACCGCTGATCGGCCGCACCGAACTGTCCAACCTCTATCTCAACACCGGCCATGGAACGCTGGGCTGGACCATGGCCTGCGGCTCGGCCAAGGTGCTGGCCGACATCATCTCGAACCGGGTACCCGACATCGACGTGCGTGCCCTGGCGCAGGAGCGTTATCTTAAATAGCCCGCGCGCGTCTCGCCGGCGCGCTCTGTTCCTTGCTTTGATGCATGTCGTTGCCCAAAACCGGGGCCACTTTTGGGCGACATCTCTTGGGTGGATGCAGTTCCGGGCGGAAAACCGCTTCGCACTTTTCCTGGAATTGCATCAGAACGCCTGCCTGACCCAGGCCTCGTCGAACAGCAGCCGGTAGGCCCACGGGATCGTCAGTTTGGTGGAAACCGGGTTCGAGTGGGCGAGATAGTCGTCATAGACCGGCTTCATCCTGGCGTAGAAGGCGGGGTCGAGCACCATCATGCCGTTCTCGGAATCGTGGAAGAAGCTGCGGTTGTTGAGGTTGACCGAGGAGATGGCGACCAGCTTTTCATCGATCAGCATGATCTTGGAATGCAGCACCACGTCAGGTGCCTTGAATTCGCGGATGTCGATGCGGTCGCCATATTTCTCGACGAACAGCTTGTTGAGCGCGGTGAGGAACCTGCCGCCGATATCGCCCTTGAGGTCGATGCGGCCGACAATGTCGATCTTGACGCCTCGGGCGAGCGCCCGATCGAAGGCCCGGGCGAGGCTCGGCGTCAGATTGAGGTAAGGGTTGACGATCTGGATATGGTGCTGGGCGGCGTCGACCAGCTCGACGAAATAGGCCTCCAGCGCGTGGTCATCCTCATAGGGAACCGAAATGAAATGCCGGGCATTGCCAGATGGCAGGCCATCTCCGTGGAACGGGATGGAGAAGGGACGCGCCAGGTTTGTGTCGGCGTCGCGCAGCCATATTGTCGACAGATGCGCGGCGAGCGTCTCGACCATCGCCCTGTCGGCGAACTCGATGTCGAAGTCGCTCCAGTTCGAATAGTAGTTCAGCGAAAGGCCATCGGTCTTGCCGTATTGCTCGAGGTCCGGATAGCGGGACAGGTCGATCGGCCGATGGAACAGGAAGCCATCATGGATGTTGCGGCCGCCGATGATCACGCGCGAACGCGCGGGGTCCTGCGCCAGCGTCGCCAGCATCTTGATATGATGGGTCTTGTGCAGCTGTGAAATCTGCTCGTCGATCGGCGCGCCATGATCCGCCAGCCAGCGGTATTCCTGCAGCTCGACATTGGGGAATTCGGCCGCCAGGCGCTGCAGCATGGCGTCGTCCTTGTCACGTTCAAGCACGTCGGTGACCATGATGCGCACCTTGGCGCCAAGCGCTGCATGATGGCGGATCAGCCGTTCGATGATGCGCCCGGAAAAGTCGGCCTTGAATTCGAGCGAGGACAGATAGATCAGCTTCAGCCTTGGCGCCTTCGAGAAATCGAGCGGCAATTCCGGATCGCCCTTGTCTATTGCCGCATCGGACAGAGGCGCGCCCATCAGCGCCTCGACCTTGGCGTTGAAGCCGTCGCGCGATTTGCGCAGCAGCGTGGGCTCACCGATCGGCATGGCGCAGGTCTGCGACAGCCACCGGCCGGCATAGAAGGCGCGCTCGAGGGCGTCGAGGCCGACGCCGTCGGGGACCGGGCAGCGCTGGTAGCGGCTATCCAAACTGGCGAGCGCCGGATCGGCGGTCTCTTCGCGCCGGATGGTGAGCGGCGCGCCGGTGGGCGCGAGGCTGGAGCGGATCCTTGCCGTGCACCGGTTCAGGTCATCGGCCGGAAACAGGCTGACCGTGTCGTTCTCGCTCGACAGGCGAAGGCGGAATGCCGCGCCGGCGGCAATGGTGCGTGAGGCTCCGGCGGCGCGGGCCTCGGCTTCCAAGAGCTTCGATTTTTCCGGCTTGCAGGCACGCAGCACCGAGATCGTCGTGCGCCAGGCCGGCCAGCAGCCAGCCGATATCGAAGGCAGTTGCGACGGCGCATTGGCGATCCGCGCCGCCGGAGCCTCACGCACCATTGCCGCCGGCGCGGCATTCCGCCTTCGCCCGTCGAGCGAGAACGACACGGTCAGCCTGTTTCCGGCCGATG
>NZ_RZSJ01000566.1:0-3942 GCF_003998025.1 Mesorhizobium sp. M8A.F.Ca.ET.021.01.1.1 | reverse complement strand
CGGGCCGGCTCGCCAGCGAGATCGTGACCCCGCCGCCGCGCAGGGCGTAGCGGAAGGCATCGACGATCAGCGCCGGCGATCCCTGCAACGCCTCGACCTCCTCGAGCAGCACCGGCAGCTCCCTGCCCTGCGTGATCAGCCGCGCCGCGGGCGTCTCCAGCGCCTGGCTTGCGCTCTCGACCTCCGCGATGAGGCCGGGAATGCCGGCTATGTGGGCGGCATGGCGCGCCCATTCCAGCGCCGCGCGCGCCGGCCTGGTCCGCAGGCGCCGCATGGCGATGCCGGCGACGGCAAGCTCGTGCGCGGCCCTGGCCGCCGGCGGAAGCGGCGCCGGGTCGAGCCCGGCCAGCACATGCTCGGCCTCGTCGAGGCGGCCGATCAAGAGCAGCCGCCGCACCTTGAGGTGGCCGGCATGCGCCGCGTTCAACCGGTCGCCATGCTTTTCCAGTGCCGCGCGGGCCGCGTCGAGCGCCTTGGCCGGCCAGCCGAGATCACGCGAGACCAGCGCGATCTCGGCCTCGGCGACGACGCAGCGGGCGCGCGCGACGGCCTCTTTCGGGTTGAACGCGCGCGCGGCCCGCCGCAACAACAGCTTAGCGCGATCGAAGTCGCCGAGCTGCGCCATGGCGATGCCGCGCAGCGCCAGCGCCGGCGCATCCTCGCGCAGGGCGACGCGGTCGAGCGCGCCGAGCGCATCGCCCGAAGCCAGCGCCAGCGCCGCCGCGTTGATCAGCGAGTCCATTCAAATCCCGTCACACTTGTAACTCCCACCTCGGCGCGGCGCTGCCCTACCTTAAGTCAGTACCGTCAACCAGCAAGTCGTGCCGGCAATGACGGCACGCAAGGGAGAACCAGAAAATGCCTGCCTCCACCGACCTCGACCTCGCCACGGCGAATGATCCGGCCAAGCACGCCGCGCGCCACCCCTGCTGCGCCGGGCCGGAACTCGCGGATTTCGCCGCGCCCGCAACGCCCCGACATTCCCAGGCAACACCACACCGCAACGACGCCACGACTGGCAAAGGAGAAGACCAATGAACATGACGATGAAGATGCCACCGATCGTTTCACGGCAAGACTGGGAAGCCGCTCACAAAGCGATGTTGGTGAAGGAGAAGGCGACGATGCGCGCCAGGGATGCGCTATCGGCCGAACGCCGCCGCATGCCGTGGACGGAAGTGGACAAGGCCTATGTTTTCGATGGCCCCGACGGCAAGGTCAGCCTGCTCGACCTGTTCGAAGGCCGCCGCCAGTTGATCGTCTACCGCGCCTTCTTCGAGCCCGGCGTCTATGGCTGGCCCGATCACGCTTGCCGCGGCTGCTCGCTCGGCGCCGACCAGGTCGGTCACCTCGCCCATCTCAACGCCCGCAACACCACGCTCGCCTACGCTTCGCGCGCCCCGCAGGCCGACATTGCACGGCTGAAGCAGCGGATGGGCTGGGAGATTCCCTGGTACACCATCACCGACAGCTTCGACAAAGACTTCGGCGTCGACGAGTGGCACGGCCACAACGTGTTCATTCATGATGGCGACCGCATCTTCCGCACCTATTTCATCAACAACCGCGGCGACGAGGCGTTGGGTACTGTCTGGAGCTATCTCGACGTCACCCCGCTCGGCCGCCAGGAGACCTGGGAGGACTCGCCCGAAGGCTACCCGCAGACCCCGCTCTACAGCTGGTGGAACTGGCACGACAATTACGAAGCTGGGGCCGACAAGAAATGGGCCGAAGTGTCAGCCGCCGGCGAGGCCGCGTTCCGCGACAAGAGCGAGTAGCAGCGCTTGGCGGGAAAGGGTGGCACGCCCCATCCTGCCTGGTTTCCTCTCCCTCGCGGAGCGGGGGAGAGGAACCCAACTCCTTGCCAACCATCAAGGGAAAAGACCATGAGCGACATTCATTCCGGCTCCGGAAGCGCGACCCCCGAAAACACCGCCACCCCCGGCATCGCCGACTGGCTGTGCCTCGCCGCGGCGCCGACCTTCGCCCTGATGGCGCTGGTCTCCTGTCTTCAGGGCGGTGGCGCCGCAATGCTGTGCATGGGCGCCTCGCCTCTTACCGGCATGCCGGCAATGTATCTCCTGATGAGCGCCTTCCATCTGACGCCCTGGCTGCGGGTGGTTTCCGGCCGGCGGGCCCGGTAGCAGCCGCCGCCCTGTAGCCCGACACAGGGCGGAGAGAGACAGGGCCTCGGACCTGTCAGAGGGTCGGTTCATGCTGGTAAAGCTCATCCATGCTGAGCGACGCCAGGGCCGCGAATGGGGCCTGCTTTTTCACACGGCCGCCGCTCAGGATCACCACGTCATCGCAGAACGAGATGGTGCTGTGGTGATGGCTGATCACGAGGGTCGTGCGGCGGCCGGCTCTCGACTTCAACGTCTCGACGATCGCCGCTTCCGACAGTCCGTCCACGGCATTCGTGGCTTCGTCCAGGATGAGCAGATCAGGATCGCGCACCAGCGCCCTCGCCAAGGCGATCCGCTGCCTTTGTCCCGCTGACAGATTGACACCCCTGTAGCCGACGACGGTATCGTAGCCCTGGGGCAGATGTTCAATGAACTCATGCGCTTCGGCCAGTCTCGCGGCACGCTCGGCATCGCTGCTCGTGGCGCCATCCTGGCCGTAGGTTATGTTCTCGGAAATGGTGCCGTCCACCAGTTCCAGCTCCTGGCTGGCAAGCGCGACGTGCTTTCGCCACTGGCTGGGGTCGATCCGGTCGAGCGGCGATCCATCGACAAGAATCCCCCCGGAGCTCGGCTCGACAAAGCGGCACAGGAGATTGACGATCGTCGTCTTGCCCGCCCCCGACCGGCCGATGAGCGCCGTCGAGCGGCCGCTTCGGATATCGAAAGTCGCCGAATGCAGCGCCGCCGCGCGTGCGTCCGTGCCGGAATAGGTAAATGCCACGTCGTCGAAGCTGATCCCTTGCCGCAAACCGTGGAATGGCCCGTCGCCTTGCGGAGGCTTGGGCTTGTCCGCCGGATCCAGCATCCAATCGACCTCTTCGAGCGACCCGCTCAAGCCTTGCAGCTGGCTCCACGACATTTGCAAAGCCCGCATATGCGGCTGCAGCCGGTAGAGCAGGATGACGAATGCGACGATCAGCGGGAAGCTCACATTGGCGAACCATGCGCCGATCACCACCGCAAGGAACAGCATCGCATGGAGAACCTCGGTCAGCGGTGGCAACGCCCCCTGCCGGGTAAGCAGGACGAAAGCAGCCCGGCGCACCGCGTCCGATGCCTGGTCGAACACCGCTTGCTCGCGGCTCTCCTGTCCGAAGATACGGATCAGGCGCCCGGCATGGACAAGGTGCAGCATCTGCGATGCGAGATCGCTGTTGCGGGAGGCGACGCTGCGGCTGGGCGCTTTCAGATTGGCCGAGAGAACGGCATGGACGACCTGGATGAGGGCCAGGCCCAATGTGACCAACAGTGTCATCTGCCACGACAGCAGGAGCAGGAACGCCAGCAGGATGATGGCCGCCGATGCGCTGACGATGGCCGACAGCATGATCTGGATCGCATCCGATGCCCGCCAGGATTCGTTCGAGATGATGTTGAGCAGCCGTCCGGGACTTTGCTGCAGGAAGAACGGGTAACCTATCCTGAGGAGCTGCTCCGACAGCGCGCTGCGGATCGAATGGCTTGCCTTGCCGTAAATGAAGGTGGTGAGCAGCGTGTTCGCGAATGCGAACACGTTCTTCAGGATGATCGAGCCGAGGATGGCGACCGAAATGACGATCAGCCGGTCGCGCTCGTCCAGGCCCGATCCGAAATACTGAAAGACGGCGGACAAGCCGGCCATTCCGGCCGCATCCGCGTGTCCCATGATTATGCCCAGCAAGGGGATGATCAAGCCTATGCCGAACCCTTCGAGGGCGGCGCCGACAAGACCAAGAACCACCACGGCCGGAAGCAGTCGCAACTGCTTCGTTCCGAG
>NZ_RZSJ01000565.1:0-3953 GCF_003998025.1 Mesorhizobium sp. M8A.F.Ca.ET.021.01.1.1 | reverse complement strand
GGTTTCGGGTGTGGCGGGTGCCGCGCCATGGTCGTGGTGATGGCCGCCGCCGGCCTGTTCGTAGACTTCCGCTTTCAGGATCAGCGGAACGGTCGCGTAGGCCTGCATGCAGGCAAGAACGACACCGGCCACGAGCCCCGCGATCGCCGCGACGAACACGACGTTGCGAAAAAGGTTCATGATGTCAGATCCCAGTTAGTGGCAGGGAAACGCCATCGAGTGGCGATAATCGTGGGCGGCGTTGTGGACCGCATCGATGTGCGAGAAGCCGACAAAGCCGACAACGAAAATGCCGAGCAGCGCGGCGAGCGCAAGCTGCATGAAGCGCGACTGCGAGGAGACGGAGGCGCCGAGGGAGACGGTAGCAGTGGTCATTTCCAGTCCTTTCGCCCTCCACCCGAGGGCATAGAAGTCAGTCTTTTCGCCGCCGGCAGGTCTCCTGGCTCGCGGATAAGCGCCCTTCCCCACCTTCCCGAAGAAAAATCTTCAGTGGCATATGGAGAGGACTACCGCACACAGTTGCGGGGGCAGCCACGGCATTGGGCGAAACCTCGCCCGCACCGCATTCCCTCTTGGCTCCCAAAAAGGAACCGACGACGTTGGTGACTATAGGGAAATTCGCCGCGCGCGGCAAACCAAATTCCGACAGCCGCCAGCGCAGGAGCGTCGTATCGGCAAAGCCGCTCCCATCCCGTCCTGATTGACAAACTTCATGGCCGGGTGTCGGCTGGCAAGCCTCACAGGAAGCCAGCCATGCAGCCCAATGCCAGCGAGCGCGATCCTTATAACGGGCTGACCCGTACCGAGCCGACGCTGCCCTCATCGGCATATTGGGACCAGGAGAGCTATAAGCGTGATCTCGACGCCATCTGGTACAGAGACTGGCTGCTCGTCTGCCGCGAGGCCGATCTGGCGCAGCCGCTAGCCTTCCGCCGATTCCGCATCGGCACGCAGGACATCCTCGTGCTGCGCGACGACACAGGTGAGCTGCGCGCCTTCCACAACACCTGCCGCCATCGCGGCTCGCAGCTTTGCCAGGAGAGCGAGGGCCGCCTGAAAGCGCGGCTGATAACCTGCCCGTATCACGCCTGGTCCTACTCGCTGCGCGGCGAGCTGGTGCGCGTGCCGTCGAAATCACTGCCTGACGGCTTCGACAAGGCCGATCACCCGCTTTATCGCGTCGCGCTCTCGGTGTGGCGGGGCTTCGTCTTCGTCAATCTTGCTGAAGATGCCGCCGGCTCGGCGCAATCCTCCTTCGATCCCGCGTCCGGCAACCTCGGCAACTGGCCGCTCGAAACGCTGGTATCGGGCCATATGCTGCGCAAGGTCATGAACTGCAACTGGAAGATCTTTTGGGAAAACTTCAACGAGTGCCTGCACTGTCCGGGCGTCCACAAGGATTTGTCGCGGCTGGTGCCGATCTATGGCCGCGGCCTGATGAGCCGGCATGACGATCCCGAATGGCTCCGCCACGCCGACAATGACGCGCCGGAATTTTCCGGCGGCTTGCGCGCAGGCGCCCAGACCTGGTCGCGCGACGGCCAGACGCACGGCCCGGTCTTCTCAGGGCTGAAGCCGGCGGAACGCGGCGCCGGCCAGACTTATGCCACCAGCCTGCCCTCGATGTTCATCGTCGGCCATGTCGACTATGTCAGGACCGTGCACCTGGTGCCGCTCGGTCCCGAACAGACCGAGCTTGTCGCGGAGTGGCTGTTCGCGCCCGAGGCCCTCGCCGAGACCGATATCGACAACATCATCGCCTTTGGCACACAGGTGCTGGAGGAGGACGCCGCCATCTGCGAGGTCAACCAGAAGGGCTTGCGCTCGATGCGCCACACAGCCGGCGTGCTGATGCCCGAGGAATATGATCTGCACCGCTTCCACAATTGGGTGCGCGAGCGCCATGCGGCGGTGACATGAGGGTATGTCGAGATTCAGGTCAGGCCGGCATCACCTGAATATCGACATACCTACAGGGACTTCGGCAGGTAGCGCCAGGTCATGAAGCCGCAAAACGCCGCCAGCAGGCTGAGGGTGACGAACACCGATCCCAGGCCGAAGAACGCCAGCACCACCGAATAGACCAGCGGCGGCGTCAGTTCGGAAAAATCGAGATAGGTGCGGTAGACCGCCGCCATCTGCGCCCGCTCATAGGAGCGTACCGAGCGCATGAAGGCGGTCGAACCCAGGGCGTCGAGCGCGATGGTGAAGAAGGCGCCGCACAACAGGAAGGCGCCGGTCAGCAACGGTGCTGTCGCTCCGATCGTGCCGGCGGCCAGCAGCGATGCCGACATGGCGAAATAGGCAAACGTCATGGTGCGCCGGCCGCCAAAGCGCTTTCCTGCCTTGCCCCAGAAGATAGCCATGAACAAAAGCGCGTTGCCGGCCGAGACCAGCAGGCCGCCGGCGATATCGCCCTGCCCGGTGATGACCATGAACAGCGGCCCATAGACGAAGAACGTCGTCCAGAAGCAGGAGCGGCCGAAGGCGATCAGCCAGGCGAGTCTGAGCCTCGGCTGCGCCACGAAGCGGCCGATATTGGCGAGCGGATTGGCCGGCCGCGTCTTACCCGGGCGGATCGACGGGTTGTCACCCAGCCGGTAGGTCCAGAACAGCGCCAGCAAGGCCAGGGCGAACACCGCCACCGCACCATGCGCGGCATAGATGCCGAAATGCGCGTAAAGAAAGATGCCGAGCGTCGGCCCACAGGTCCAGGCAACCATCGACCACGCCATGCGCAGCGATTCGGCCTGCATGAAGTCGGTCTTGCGGATGTGGTCCATGATGTAGAGGTTGAGCATGATCGACAGCGCGCTGGCGCCCATGACGCGGCACAGCATGCCGGCCAGTTGCCCGGCGAGCGTATGGGTAACGAAGAACAGCGAGCCTATGGCAAGCAGGCAGGCGCCGGCGGTGTACACCCACCGCCGCGCGAAGCGGCGGATCAGCATCGGCATGAACAGGGTCACCGACAGGCCGAGCAGCGACACGACGGTGTAGAGGATCGAGACGACCTGCTCGTTGTGCAGGATTTCGTAGGCCTGGATCGGGATGACGCTCGACACCATGGCGCGGGCGAAGGATTCGACCGCGTAGAGCGAGGCGAAGGTGCGCGCGTCCGCGGCCTTGAGGGCCGGAAGCCAGATCGGATGGCGCACATGGGTGGACATTGCTTCCCCAAACAGAATCGCGGCGCCAAATCTGGCGCGGACATTTCAGGCCCATTAAGAGGAAACCGACGCACACCCGGCAAAAAGCGAAGCCGGTCAAAGGCTTTCCCGCGCTGGCCCAAACCCGGCGGCTGGCGCGGGCTCCGCCGCGCGGTCCGGGCCAGGGCGACCGGTCTTCTTCTATCCGGTGCAACCGTGATAGTCGTCTTGGAGGGGCTGAATCAGATCACGAGACCATGAGCATCAACACGCCGACCGCACCCGTTCCGGAGCCATCGAAGCGAATCGTCGCCATCGACATCGTGCGCGGCATCGCGTTGATCGCGATGGCGAGCTACCACTTCACCTGGGACCTGGAATTCTTCGGTTACACCGACCCTGGCCTCACCGCCTTCGGTTGGTGGAAGATCTACGCCCGCTGCATCGCTTCGACCTTCCTGTTCCTGGTCGGCGTCAGCCTCTATCTCGCCCATGGCGGACAAATCCGCTGGAACGGTTTCTGGAAGCGGTTCGCCATGGTTGCAGGCGCGGCGGTCGCCATATCGGTCGTCACCCGCATCGCCACGCCCGACGGATTCATTTTCTTCGGCATCCTGCACGAGATCGCGCTGGCGAGCCTGCTTGGCCTCGCCTTCCTGCGCCTGCCGGCGCTGCTGACGCTTGTCGTCGCCGCGCTCGTCATCGCGGCGCCAGCCTACCTGCGCTTCGAGGCCCTCGATCATCCGTGGCTGTGGTGGATCGGCCTGTCGGCGATCAATCCGCGCTCCAACGACTATGTGCCGC
>NZ_RZSJ01000564.1:0-3972 GCF_003998025.1 Mesorhizobium sp. M8A.F.Ca.ET.021.01.1.1 | reverse complement strand
ATGCGGAACTCAACAGAATGCTGGCGAGCCTCGACCAGGCGTGCGGCGGCTCGGCCCAACTTGTCCGCCTCGTCGGAGAAGCCGGTATCGGGAAATCGCGGCTGGTGAGGGAGTTCGTCACCCGGGTCGGCGACGACGATCGTTTTCGCAACGTCGCCGTGCGACAGGCCACGTGCTCACCGCTGGGCGAACAATCATTTGGCGCCCTGGGCGCAGTGGTGCGCAGCGCTGCCGGGATGATGCAAAACGACAATGGGGACGAAATGCGGGGGAAGCTCGCAGCCTTGCTGACCGATCTCGGCCTGCGGGGCGACGAGGCGAAGCGGCTGATGCCTTTGCTCTATCATGTGCTCGGCCTTGGCGACCCCGATGCCACCTTGCAGCATGTCGAGCCCGAGCAGTTGCGGCGGCAAATTCTCTACGCGGTCCGCACAATCATCGAACGGCGGCTTGCGTTGTCGCCGCTGCTGATCGTCGTCGAAGACCTGCACTGGGCCGACGCCGTATCGCTCGAGGCACTGCGTTTCGTGATGGACAGGCTGGAGCGCACGCGGTTGATGCTGCTGGTCACGCATCGTCCGGCGCCGGACAATGATCAGCTCGACTCAAGCCGGGTCAGTCACACAGCGCTCAGGCTTTCGCCGCTCAGCAGCCATGACGGACGTAGCATGGTGGCAGCACTTTTCGGCGATAGCTGGGTAAACTCCGCGGGCGGGCTTCTCGACCAGATCCTTGAGCGCGCCGGCGGCAACCCGCTTTTTATCGAGGAGATCGTTCGCGGCCTTATCGATCGCGGTGTATTGATGCGCGAAGGCCAGCGATGGCGGACGGTGGCGGGCGAAGTCGCAACCGGCATTCCCGCCACCATCCAGGCAATGTTGCTTGCTCGTGTCGACCGGCTGCCCCAGGAGGTGCGCCGGTTGGCCCAGGAAGCCGCGGTAATCGGCCCGCGCTTCGATGCCACGCTTCTGAAAACCGTGACGGCCGATCCCGGCCGGCTGGAGGCCGGCTGCGAACTGCTTTGCGATGCGGAGATCATCGAAGAAGTTGCCGGATCAGGCTCGGTCTCGTCGCAAAGCTACCGCTTTACGCAAACATTGCTGCAGGACGTGATCTACCAGAACCTGCTCCTGCAACGCCGGACCGACATCCACGGCCGTGTCGGTGTCGCCCTGGAGCAACTGTGCGGCGACAAGCCCGAACGGCTCGAGGATTTGGCCGTGCTCGGTCATCATTTCGCACAGAGCGCCGAGCGGGAGAAGGGCGCGCATTACCTTCAGGCGGCGGGAGATCGCGCTCGCATGATATACGCCAATGACGACGCCCTTCGTTTCTACGACCGAGCCCTGACCGCGTTGGGCGCGACCGGGCAAACACCGCTCAAACTGGCAATTGCAGAGCGCATTGCCGATTTGAGCGGCCCGGCAGGCCGCCGCGAGATCGCGCACCGCCACTACGAGGCGGTGTTGCAGGCGTACCGCGGGTCAGCAGACCGCGTCGCGTCGGCGCGCGTTTTGCGCAAGATCGGTCGGCTGCTCTGGGACGTCGGCAAGCGGGACAAAGCGGAATCCCGCTATGCTGAAGCGGCGGCGCTCCTTGATGGAGCGGATGCGCCGATCGAGCAGGCGCATCTCTGGCAGGAACGCGGCCGGCAGGCATTCCGGAGCGGAGATCACGCTCTCGCGGCAAGATGGGCGGACGCGGCGCTCGATTGCGTACGCAGTCTGACAACGGAACAGGTCTCCGATGACGCCACCCTCGTGACCGCCGAGGCACTTAACACCAAGGCCGTTGCGCTGGCCCGCCTCGGCCGAAACCGTGAAGCCGTGGGTCAGGTTGAGCGCAGCATTGAATTGGCCGAGGCCGCCGGTCTGCTCGGCGCGGCGTGTCGCGGCTACACCAATCTCGGCGTGCTTTACACGACCATCGATCCGGCAAAGGCGATGGAGGTCTGCCGGCGCGGTCTGGAGGTGGCGCGCCGTATTGGCGATCAGGGTTTTCAGGCGCGCCTCCTCGCCAATCTGGCTGTCGCTTGTTGTACTTTCACGGATCGCTGTCCAACGGAGGGCGTGCCTGCTGCCGAGAAGGCCATCGAGATCGACCGGGCGCTCGACCAGCGCGAGCACCTGCCGGTGCCGTTGATCGTGCTTGGGCAGATCCACCAGTGCAACGGCCATCCGGAACTGGCGGTCGGCTTGTTCCACGAAGCACTGGACGTCGCCCGCGAAACGGGCGAACCCCAATTGCTGTTTCCGTGCTATGATGGTCTCGCAACGCTTAATCTCGACCTCGACAATCTGGCCGAGGCCGAACGCTACTTTTCCCTGGCGCAGGGTATATGCGCCCAGCACGGGCTCGACCCGGAAGCGCTTGTGGTGCTGCCTTTTCTCGACTAGCCGGGGTTGGAGGTTGGAAATGTCCGCGCCTAGTGACTTGGTGCCGCTTCAACCGGGCGACCGCGCGCCGAACGTGGTACTCGATGCCATTACCCAGGAAGGCAAGATCGCGCTCGACGACTTCCGCGGACAAAGACCGGTTCTGGTCGGCCTGTTTCGAGGTCTGCATTGTGCGTTTTGCCGGCGCCATATCGCCGCCCAGGCGCGGCTTGATCCGGAACTGCGCGAAAAGGGCGTGGAGAGCCTGACGGTGGTCAACACGCCGATCGAACGGGCGCGTCTCTATTTCCGCTACCATCCGATGCCGAATCTGCTGGCGGCCTCCGACCCGAAACGCGCTTCACATCGTGCTTTTGGACTGCCCAATCTCGAATTCACCCAAGACGAGACGAACTGGCCGTACAGGGTCTCGATGGCAGCGGCAAAGGATATGCGGGTCGACGTGCCAGGCGAGTTGCCCGGTCCTATGGATCCTTTTTCCGCCAGCGAAATCCTCAACAACAAGGACCATTACGAAGTCACCGAAGCCGACGAGCAGATGATGGCAACCGGACACGGACAACTGATCGGTCAGTTCCTGCTGGACAGGCAGGGGATCGTCCGCTGGAGCTTCACGGAGGTTCCAGAGGGTGGGCGTTACATGTTTGGGGCGCCAAACCCGCAGGAGCTGATGTCAGCCGTGTCCCAAGTCGCCCAATAGACTGTCGGAATATGGGCTTGAGATGCGTGGGCTCCAGGGGTCGGCATTGCTAAGCGGCAATCAGGCCGGGAGCCGCCACATTCGCACGCGGCCTGCACCACGCAATTCCGTTTCCTCGAGTGGGTCGCAAGCAAAATTTGGCCCAAGCATTTGGCGCGTTGCATCCGAAATGCGGATTTCATCGGGCTCCGCGGACGTTTGAATACGCGAGGCGAGATTAACGGTCTCGCCCCACAGGTCATAGGCGAACCGCCTCTTGCCTATGACGCCCGCGACGATTGGGCCTGAGTGAATTCCGATTCTGAGTCTCAGCGGTTCTCCTGCGAAGCGTTCGCGCCTAACCGCCTTGCGCAGCTCGAGTGCATAGCGTGTGAGGGCCTTTGCATGGTCGGATCGCGCGGTGGGCAGGCCGGCGACCACCATCACACAATCGCCGATTGTCTTGATCTTTTCGCAGCCATATCGTTCCGAGAGCCGATCCGCGGCCTTGAAGAAGTAATTTAAAATAGCGAGCGTCGTCACGGCTCCGACGCTCCGCGCTCGTTCCGTAAAACCGACTATGTCGGCAAAAAGCACACTCACTTCCGCGTGGTTGTCAGCAATTTTTTTGTGCGCTTTCAACCGCTCCGCGATCGACGCCGGAAGAATGTTGAGGAGCAGGGCTTCGGCGCGCTGGTATTCACGCGCCAATCCCTCCTGGCTCTTCCTCAATGCCTCGTTCGTCGATTGTAATTTCTCGTTGAGTTGACGCTCCCTCTCTTGCAGGAGTGTCATTTCATAAGCCTTTTGTTGAAGCCGCTGCCTATTGTCGCGTTCGGCAGTGGCGTCAAGAAAGAGCAGCCACACGCAGGCATCGTCAGCAAAAAAATGGAGGTC
>NZ_RZSJ01000563.1:0-3974 GCF_003998025.1 Mesorhizobium sp. M8A.F.Ca.ET.021.01.1.1 | reverse complement strand
GCAGCGGATCGGGAAGACGATGCCGTTGGAGCGCGGCAGCCGCCAGAAGCTCTGCAACTCGACCCGCAGGTGCACCTTGTCGCCGACGTTCTCGGGCGTCACCGTTGCCCGGTCCGGGCCCCATTTGTGGTAGTTTTCGGGGCTGGTATCGAGGCGCGGATTGATGGTCATCGTCCAGTTCAGGCGCCTGGCCGGCTTGCCCTGCTGGATATTGGTGAGGAATTTTAGCGCCCTGACGAAAATCCCCTTCTCATGCGCCAGCGGCACCGGCGCGTGCCACTCGAAGAAATTCATGCCGATATCGAAATCGAGCGACCAGTCGGCCTGGGTGGTGACCATGCCGGCATCCATCCACAGATTGCCGTCCCGCTGGTCGAGGATGCAGAAATCGCCCTGGCTCTGGCGGGTGATGTATTCCATCGGCCCGTAAGGCAAAGTCGAGGTGTCGCCGAAGGTGAAGGTGTCATCGATGCCGAGCGGCCGGTTGATCCAGCGCCAGCGATCGCCGTCGCGCTTCAGCGTGAAATGCTCGGGGTAACCCAGCGCCTGCTGCTCCATCAAAAGTTCCAGCAGATCCCAGCCGGCGAGCGTCATGTGCGGCAGCGACTGGCAGCGCAGCGGATCCTCTGCCAGCACCAAAGCGCGGTCCTGCATCTCGGCGACATAGTGTTCGTCGACGTCGATCAGGTTCTCCAGCACCGAGCCCTTCGGGCCGACGACATGCGGCTCGATATTGACGGCATACATGTAGCTGTCTTCGTGGAACGGGAACGGAAACCGCCTGATGTGCTCAGGGCTGTTCCTGAAGGTGAAGTCGTCGCGGAACGTTTCCTTGCGAAAGGTGATGCCCATCAATTCCTCCTAGAGCGGGATGCCCGCTCTATCTCTTTGTTTTAGCCGCATTTCTGCGACGCCAAGTATCCACTTGGCTGCAAAATGCTCTACCGTTCCAGCACCAGCGACCTGCCTTCGAAGCGCGACACGCACGGCATGATCTTCCTGCCGGAACGGTGCTCTTCCTCGCTCAGCCAATGGTCGTTGTGGATGAACTTGCCGTCGCACGAGATGACGTTGGTCTCGCATTGGCCGCAGACGCCGCCACGGCAGAGATAGGGTGGATCGACGCCGGCCGCCTCGATGGCTTCGAGCAGGCTCTGCTGTGAGCCGACGCGGATGGTCTTGCCGCTGACAGCGAGCCTCACGTCGAATGGCAGGCCGGGCTGGGGCGCCGCGAAATGCTCGTAGTGCACGGTCTCCTGCGGCCAGCCGAGCGCGGCGGCGCGGTCGCGCACCCAGTTGATCATGCCGGCAGGGCCACAGACATAGAGATGCGTGCCGAGCGGTTGCGAGGACAACAGCCGGTCGAGATCGATACGCTCCTCAAGGTCATCGTGGTAGAGCCGGACCCGACGGCCGTAGCGTTCCCGGAGCAGGTCGGCATAGGTACCAAGCGAGGCGGTGCGGCAGGTGTAATGCAGTTCGAAATTGCCGCCTTCGCCAGCCAGTTGCGCGGTCTGCGCCATGAAGGGCGTGATGCCGATGCCGCCCGCCAGCATCAGGTGTTTTTTCGCCCTGAGATCGAGCGAGAACAAGTTGACCGGATAGCTGATCACCATCTCCAGGCCCGGCTTGACAGACCGGTGCATGAACAGCGAGCCGCCGCGCCCGACATCGTCGCGGCGCACCGAAATCGTATACTCGCGCGTGTCGAGCGGCGAGCCCATCAGCGAATAGGGATTGAGCCTGGTGCGCTCACCATCGCGCATCTCGACCACGACATGGGCGCCGCCTGAAAAGGTCGGCAGCAACTCGCCGTCACGGCGGCGGAAATGGAAGCGGGTAACCAGGTCATTGACCGGGACAACGTCGCTGACCACGACATCGAGCTTGGTGGTGCCGGTGCTCATCGGAAGATCTCCTCCATCGGAGGAATTTCACTGCGGTCTTCGGCATTGATGCAGACGCCCTGGAACGCGGCAAGGCGCCGGGAATAGTGATCGCGCACCAAAAGCAGCAGGCCGCAATGCGAGCAGGTCGCCGGCTGCGTCGTCACGTTTTCGGTAATGCCCTTGCAGTGCACGCACTGCATGCGCCGCGCCAGCGAGCCGCGATGCTCGGTCTGCATGGAGGTGTGGTCGATGCCGGCTTCGAGCGCCACCTGCATGGCCTGGCCGATCAGCCCTTCGGTGCCGGCGAGATAGAGGCGCAGACCCATATGCGCGTTGGTCAAGGTCTGCTTCAGACGCGGCAGCAGGCTGGCGAAGGACGGCGCGATGTGCAGCTGCGCCGGCTCCAAGGCTTCGAGAGCGGCAACGTATTTGCCGTCGGGACCGGCAATGAAGACGATTTCGGCTCCGTCGAAGAATCCGGCCGGAGCCCTGGCGGCCATGTCTTTTATCGCGAGCGCGCCTTCGGCATCCGCCACGAAAAGATGATGCTTGCCCGCCTGCGGAGACAGGGTCCCGTAAATGGGCCGGCTGATGATGGTCTTGGCTGCCATTCTGTCTTTGTGCCTCGAAACCCTCGCTGTCGATTATGCCTCAGCCTTTCGCCGTGCGCTTGGTCTTCTTGGGATCGTCGAACGGCAAGGGCTGCGCCGTCGCCTTGATCGATCCGCTCTTGTTGCGGATTTCGAGCTTGGTGTCCTTGACCGCGCAGTCGACGTCGAGCCGGGCGATGCCCATCGATTTCTTGACCAGCGGCGAATACATGGCGCAGGTCACCACGCCGACCTTTTTACCGTCGCGATAGACCGGCGCGCCTTCATCGGCTGGCTCCTTGCCGTCGAGCAGGACGCCGTAGATCTTGAAGCGCTCCTTGCCTTTCAGGCGATAGTGCTCCTCGGCACCGCGAAAACCGGTCTTGCCGGGGCTGACGGTGAAGTCGAGGCCGAGTTCCCACAGCGTGTCGCCGGGGCCTTCATTGTCGAACGGGTATTTCTGCGAATTGTCGTAGGGGTAGAACAGCAGGTAGCTCTCGACGCGCAGCATGTCGAGCGTGGTGAAGCGGCATGGAATGATGCCGGCCCCCTTGCCCTCTTCGAGGATTCTGTCCCAGATCGTGCCGGCATCCTGGCCACGGCAGAAGATTTCGTAGCCGCGCTCGCCGGTATAGCCGGTGCGCGAGATCATGACGGGGAAGCCGAAGAGCTGCGTCTGCATGTGATGGAAGTAGTTGAGGTCGCGAATGCTCGGCACGTGCTTGGCCAGATAGTCGACCGCCGTCGGCCCCTGCAGCGACAGATCGTGCAGATTGTCGTCAAAGCGCAGCGACACGTCGCGGCCCATGGCCGCTCGCTGCAATTCCTCATGGCCGGTGCCCGAGCCGTGCACCACCATCCAGGAATTCGGTCCGGTACGGTAGAGGATACAATCGTCGGTGAATTTTCCCGCTTCGTTCAGCATGCAGGCGTAAGCCGACTTGCCGGGATAGATTTTCTCCACGTCGCGCGTGGTGGCGAGGTCGATCAGGTGCGAGGCGTGCGGCCCTGTGATGTGAACCTTCTTCAGGCCGGAAACATCCATAAGTCCGGCCTTGGTGCGGATGGCGACATATTCCTCATCGGCATCCTTGTCATAGGTCCAGGCGGTGCCCATTCCGCTCCAGTCTTCGAGCTTCGACCCCAGAGCGCGATGGCGATCCGCCAGGGTTGAAAATCTCCAGGATGCCGTCATCCGCTCGTCCTCCGTTCGAAAATCATGCTGTTCCCTGCTCCTTTGCCCGAGGCCGGAGCTTTGGATGGAATATTGACCGCAAACGCGGGAAGCCTGCAATCCCCTTGAAGCAAATAATTTCATTGTCAGGCAAAATTGTTCACTCGAAGCGAGCGGTTAACTCTACGTAAATTCGTCTTGACAAGTCGGGGATTCGAGCGGAACTTATGAAAAAAATTTCACTCTCTTGAAAGAGGGCGGCGGGCGGTGGATTCGGAACCGGGCGTCGGCAAAGAAGGGGAAAACCGATGTCAGACCTGC
>NZ_RZSJ01000562.1:0-3978 GCF_003998025.1 Mesorhizobium sp. M8A.F.Ca.ET.021.01.1.1 | reverse complement strand
GCCTTTCCCTTGATCCAGCTTGCCCGAACAGTTGCAGGGAGCCCCCTAGTTCGCTACGCAAGCACCGTCCTTCCCCAAATCCCCAAGCGAGGAACTCATGACCCTTTCCGTTGGCGACAAGCTGCCCGAGGCGACCTTCAAGACCATGACCGCCGACGGCGCCAAGGCGATCACGTCGGCCGAGATTTTCCCGGGCAAGAAAGTGGTTCTGTTCGGCGTTCCCGGCGCCTTCACGCCGACCTGCAGCAACAACCATCTGCCCGGCTATCTCGAGAACCATGACGCGATCCTGGCGCGCGGCGTCGACACCATCGCGGTCGTTTCGGTCAACGACGTCCATGTCATGGGCGCCTGGGCGCGCTTCACCGGCGGCGAAGGCAAGATCCTGTTCCTGGCCGACGGCAATGGCGATTTCGCCAAGGCGGTCGGTCTTGACGCGGACTACTCCGGTGGCGGCATGGGCCTGCGCTCGAAGCGGTTTTCGATGATTATCGACGACGGCAAGGTCACCGCGCTCAATGTCGAGACCAAACCCGGCGTCGACGAGTCCGGCGCGGCTCATATTCTCGGCCAGCTCTGAGCTTCGACGGCCGGTCAGGCGGGGGTCGCAACGGCTGGCCTCGCCTAACAAGCGGCTGCGCTCCAGAACTGCCGGCTTTCGGGGGGAATTCCAACGATGTTTGACATCATCTGGCGCGCTATCGCGATCGGCGTCGGCGCCACTGTCCTGATGGATATCTGGGCCTTCTTCCTGCACAAGGCGTTCGGCCAACCACGGCCAAACTGGGGGCCGGTCGGGCGCTGGGTCTGGCATCTGCGTCACAAGGTGTTTCACGACGATATTGGCGATGCCACGCCCTACGCCCATGAGAAGGCGCTGGGCTGGGCTTTCCATTACTTCGTCGGCATTGTCTACGGCATCATCCTGGTGGTGCTGGCGGGCGCGGGCTGGTTGGCGGCCCCGACCTTCCTGCCGGCCTTCATCCTCGGCATCGTCACCATCGGCGCCGGCTGGTTCCTGCTGGCGCCAGGCATGGGCGCCGGCTGGGCGGCGTCAAAGCGGCCTAATCCGATGCTAATCCGCGCCCTCAACCTGGTCTCGCACACCGTGTTCGCACTCGGTCTTTGGGGAACGGCGCTGCTGATCCGCTAAGGATTCAGGGGCTGTTCTACCCTGTCGATCGGCCGCCATCCATGGATGAGGCGGCGGGCGCCGATATCGTAGGCGAAATAGTTGCCGCCGCCCGCCGGCTGATCCGCGTCGCGGCTGATCCGGCTGTCGCTCAGCGACACCAGCAGGAGCGTGCCGACACCGCCATGTCCGACAAAGGCGATATCTCCGGCGCCGCCGGCATCAAGCACGGCCTCGACCTCGCTCACAATGCGCTGCTGCGCGTCGATGGCTCGCTCCCAGCCACGAATGCTTTCGTGCGGATTGGCGAAGAAACGGTCGGCGACCGCCTCGAACTCAGGAGGCGGCAGGAAACCCGTCGCCGACCGGTCGTTCTCATGCATCCGCTCCCTCACCTGCACCGCAAGGTCGAGGTGCCGCCCGAGCACCTCGGCGGTTTCAACGGCCTTGCGTTCGCCCGATGACACCACACGCGCGATCGATGCGATCCACGGCTGGTCCAGCATTGCATGCGCCCTGGCGCGGCCGATGTCGGACAGACCCCAATCCGGTACCGGAATGGTGGCGTCGATCTGAACCTGAGGATGGGTGATGTAGTAGGCGATCGACATGACAGAAACTCTCCGGCCGGTCAGCCCCCTCGAACAGAAGCTCAATAGCTCTGCGTAGAACGACGCGGCTTCGAAGCCAGCGGCTGCTCTGCCTGGCCATCAGGCTTTGGCGCCAGCACTGCCGGCCTGAAAGGCCCCTTCTTGAACGGCGCCATGCCTTCCCGTGCCAGTTCGTCGGCACGCTCGTTCTCGGTGTGGCCGGCATGGCCCTTCACCCAGTTCCAGGTGACCTTGTGGCGTCGGTTGGCCTCGTCCAGCGCCTGCCACAACTCGCCGTTCTTGACCGGCTTCTTGTCGGCGGTCTTCCAGCCGTTCTTCTTCCAGCCATGGATCCATTTGGAAATGCCGTCCATGACGTATTTGCTGTCGGTATGAAGCTCGACCGTGCAAGGCTCCTTCAACGCGTTCAGCGCCGAAATGGCCGCCAGCAATTCCATGCGGTTGTTGGTCGTCTCGGCCTCGCCGCCGGAGAGTTCCTTGGTGGCGCCGTTGAAGCGCAGGATGGCGCCCCAGCCGCCGGGGCCGGGATTGCCGGAACAGGCGCCATCGGTAAAGATTTCAACCTGCTTGCTCATGATGCCCCATATTCGGCCAATCCATATTCCGAAGGAGATCTGATCGCCCGATGGAACCGCATCCTTCTGATGTATTCGGTCGGGTCGCGTTTCATGACGAGCCCGCCATCGGGGACGGTCAGCCAGTCGTAAAGCCGGGTCAGCATGAAGCGCAGCGCCGAGCCGCGCGCCAGCATCGGTAGCGCCGCCTTCTCCTCCGCGCTCAGCGGGCGCACGCTCTGATAACCGGCAAGCAATGCCTTGCCCTTGGTAAGGTTGAAGGAAAAATCCTTCTCGAAGCACCAGGCATTGAGACAGGTGGCGACATCGTAGGCGTAGAGATCGTCACAAGCGAAATAGAAATCGATCAGACCCGAAAGCTTTTCGCCCAGGAAAAAGACATTGTCCGGGAAAAGATCGGCGTGGATTATGCCCTTGGGGAGCCCCTTGGGCCAGTTCTGTTCGAAATCGGCGAAGTCGGCATCGACCTCGGCCGCCAGTCCCGGCTCGACTTCGTCGGCGCGGGCGCGGGCCGCGTCCCAAAGCTTGCGCCAGCCGTCGATGGCGAGCGCGTTGGGGCGGGTCATAGAGAAATCGGCGCCGGCCAGATGCAGCGCGGCCAGCGCCTTGCCAACCTCGGCGCAATGGGTCGCGGCCGGTCGCCGCAGCGAAAGCCCTTCGAGGAAGGTGATGATGACCGCCGGCCGGCCGGCCAGCGTGCCGATGACGCTGCCGTCATGCGCGGTAACCGGCAACGGGCAGGACACCCCCTTGTTGGCGAGGTGGCCCATCAGCCCAAGGAAAAACGGCAGGTCCGCCTTCTCGACCCGCTTTTCATAGAGCGTCAGGATGTAGGAACCGCTGGAGGTGTGCAGCAGGAAGTTCGAATTCTCGGTACCTTCGGCGATGCCCTTGTAGGACAGGAGGTCGCCGACCGGATAGTGCTTCAGGAAAGCGCCGAGTTCGCCCTCCGCAACGTCGGTGTACACCGCCATGGCCGTTCACGCGGCCCCGTTGACGAAGGCCATGTCGGCCGGCGTCAGTTCGACATCGCGCAATACCCGCATGACCGGAAAATCCTCTGTTTCGGTGGCCGTGATGGCCAGGTCGATGGTCACATCGAAACGCTGACGGAACGCGTCGATGATCTCGTCGACGATGATCTCCGGCGCCGATGCTCCCGCCGACAGGCCAAGCGTCGAAATGCTGCCGATGTCATTCCACGGAATTTCGGCGGCGCGCTGCACGAGAAGCGACATGGCGGCGCCGGCGCGTTCGGCAACTTCGACGAGGCGGCGCGAATTCGAGGAATTGGGAGCGCCGACGATCAGATAGAGGTCAGCACCGGGGGCCGTGTCCTTTACCGCTTCCTGGCGGTTGGTGGTGGCATAGCAGATCGATTCCGCCGCCGGCGCCTGCAGGTCCGGAAAGCGTTCCTGCAGCGCGCGGATGATACCGGCAGTATCCTCGACCGAGAGCGTTGTCTGGGTGACGAAACCGAGTGCCTCGGGATCGGCCGGCACAAGCCGGGCGGCATCGGCCTCGGTCTCGATCAGCGTTACCGCGCCTTCCGGCAACTGTCCCATGGTGCCGATCACCTCGGGGTGCCCGGCATGGCCGATCAGCAGAACGTGGCGGCCAAGCCGCTGATGCCGCATCGCCTGTTTGTGGACCTTGGAGA
>NZ_RZSJ01000561.1:0-3980 GCF_003998025.1 Mesorhizobium sp. M8A.F.Ca.ET.021.01.1.1 | reverse complement strand
CTGGCCGAACGGCTCAAGGTCAGCCGCAACACGGTGCGCGAGGCGCTGACGCGGTGGGAGGGATTGGGCCTGGTCGAGCGCCGGCAAGGCAGCGGCACCTATCTCAAGGCGGCCGTATCGCCCGATATGCTGCATCTGCCGCTGACGCTGGCGGGCGGCAATGATTTCACCAGCCTGATGCAGACGCTGGAAACCCGCCGCGCACTGGAAGCGGAAGCGGCGGCACTGTGCGCCGAGCGGGCAGGCCCCGCCGACATTGCCGAGATCGAACGCAAGCTCGATATCATGGAGCAGGCGTTTCGCACCCTAGACGGCATGTCATCGGAAGAGGACTGGGAATTCCACCAGGCGATCTACCGGGTCTCCGGCAATCCGCTGTTCGAACAGATCATCGCGGCCATGCACGAACTGTTCCACCGTTTCTGGGAACATCCACTCGGCGTGCGCGATTTCGGCCATGCCAGCTTTCCCTATCACCGCACCATCTACGAGTGCATCGCCGCGCGTGATCCGCAAGGCGCCCGCGGCGAGGCGCTGAAGCTCATCGCCACCGTCGAGGACGACCTGAAGCGCGGTGCGGCCAAACTCAAACTTTCGGACCTGAGATGAACGAGCACCCAGCCGGTTTCGATCAAGACTATCTCGCCGAGGCGGCGACGCTTTTGGCGCATGATGAACCGTTCCCCGGCGGCGCCGTCGTGCCGCCTATCTACCAGACGTCGCTGTTCACCTTCGCCAATTACGCCGAAATGGCCGATACCTTTGCCGGCAAGCGAAAGCAGCCGATCTATTCGCGCGGCGACAATCCGACGGTCATGGAGTTCGAGGCGCGTGTCGCGGCGCTCGAAGGCGCCGAGGCCGCGCGCGGCTTTTCAAGCGGCATGGCAGCGATCAGCGCCACCGTGCTTGCCTTCGTCGGGGCGGGCGAGCGCATCGTCGCGGTACGCAATTGCTATGGCGATGCCTACCGGCTGTTCGAGCGGCTCCTGCCGCGGCTCAACATCAAGGTCGATTATGTCGACGGCTCGGACCCGGATGCGGTGGCGGCGGCATTGCCCGGCGCAAAGCTGCTTTATCTGGAAAGCCCGACCTCGATGATGTTCGAGCTTCAGGACCTGCCGCATCTGACCCGGCTGGCCAAGGAGCAGGGCATCATCACCACCATCGACAATTCCTGGGCGACGCCGGTGTTCCAGAAGCCGATCTCGCACGGCGTCGATCTCGTGCTGCACTCGGCCTCGAAATATCTCGGCGGCCACAGCGACACCGTTGCCGGCGTGGTGGCGGGCTCGGCCGCGCACATCAAACACATCAACGAGCAGACCTATTCCTATCTCGGCGGCAAGCTGTCACCGTTCGAGGCCTGGCTCTTGCTGCGCGGCCTGCGCACGCTGCCGCTGCGCCTGCCGCACCACATGAAGAGCGGGCTCGCCATCGCCGAACGGCTGAAGGCGCATGGCAATGTCGAGCGGGTCAACCACCCCGTCTATTCGAACCATCCGGGCAAGGCGACGCTTGCCGGCTATGGCGGGTTGTTCTCGTTCGAAGTTACCGACGATATCGACATTCCCGTCTTCGTCGACGCGTTGAAATATTTCCGCATCGGCGTCAGCTGGGGTGGGCATGAGAGCCTGGTCGTGCCGGCCAAGGCGTCGCTGGAGCAGACGCCGGGACTGAATTCGATGGCGCGCTTCGGCGTCAGCCCCCGAACCATCCGCTTCAATGTCGGATTGGAAAGTGTCGAGGATCTTTGGGCGGATGTCGCCCAGGCCTTCGAAAAAGCCAGAAAATAACAAGCGGGTTCAAAATGGGAGTCTTGAACATGAAAAAACTGACCGTCATGCTTGCCACCGTCGCGGGGCTGGCAATTTCCGCCGGGGGCGCGCTCGCCGATTCGACCCTGAAAATGGTCGAGGTCATCACCAGCCCGCCGCGCACGGAGTTCCTGAAAAAGCAGATTGCCGAGTTCGAGGCGGCCAATCCGGGTGTCAAGGTCGAGCTGGTCTCGCTGCCCTGGGGGCAGGCGTTTGAAAAATTCCTGACCATGGTGCAGGCCGGCGATACGCCCGATGTGGTCGAGATGCCGGAACGCTGGATGGGGCTTTACGCCAACAACGCTCAGCTCGAGGATCTCGGCCCCTATATGGCCAAGTGGGACGACGCCAAGACGCTCGGCGACCGCGCCAAGCAGTTCGGCTCGACGGTCAACAACACCCAGTTCATGATCCCCTACGGCTACTATGTGAACGCGCTGTTCTGGAACAAGAAGCTGTTCAAGCAAGCCGGCCTCGACGGTCCGCCGGCGACGCTTGACGAATTCGTCGCCGATTCCAAGAAAATCTCGGCCATTCCCGGCAAATACGGCTACTGCCTGCGCGGCGGGCCGGGCGCCTTCAACGGCATGCACATGTTCATGAACATCGCCGCCGGCAAGGGTGGCTATTTCAACGAGGACGGCACCTCGACCATCAATGAAGAGGGCTCGGTCAAGGGCCTGCAGATGCTGGCCGACATGTACAAGGACGGCCTGGCGCCGAAGGATGCCGTGAGCTGGGGTTTCAACGAAACGGTCACCGGCTTCTATTCCGGCACTTGCGCCATGCTCAACCAGGATCCGGATGCACTGCTCGGCATCGCCGACAAGATGAGCGCCGACGACTTCGCCGTGGCGCCGATGCCGACCGGTCCGAGCGGCAAGTCCTATCCGACGCTCGGTTATGCCGGCTGGGCGATGTTCGCCAACTCGCAGCACAAGGATGATGCCTGGAAGTTGATGGCGACGCTGCTCTCGCCGAAGGACAATCTGGAATGGGCCAAGGAAGTCGGCGTCATCCCGATCCACAAGGGCGCCGACCAGGACGCCCACTTCAAGACCGAGCAGTTCAAGGGCTGGTTCACCGAGCTCAGCGACGGCGCCAAATATGAGATGGTGACGCCGCCGACGCACCTCGAAAACCTTGGCAACTTCGTCGACCAGGTGGCGATCAAGAACTTCCAGGAAGTGCTGCTCGGCCAGAAGACGGCCAAGGACGTCGCCGACCAGTGGGCTGCCTTCCTGACCAAGGAACAGCAGGACTGGCTGGCGAAGAACAAGAAGTAAGCGCAGGCTTTTCCTTCTCCCCGTTCACGGGGAGAAGGTGGCCCGACAGGGCCAGATGAGGGGCAGCGCTGAGTTCTCAGAAGCTGGCGCCGCCCGTGATCTGCCTGCCGGCATCTTCTCCCCGTTGAACGGGGAGAAGGACGCTTGTCGCCAACGCCGCGCTCCCAAAGGACGTTCCACAGCCAATGACCTATGCCGTGTCCGAAATACGATCTGTCGGCAAGCCGCGACGTAAGTGGCTCACACACGCTGCCATCGAGCCCTGGCTCTATCTCAGCCCGGCGATCATCCTGCTGGTCGTGGTGCTGCTCGTGCCGCTGGTCATCGGCATCAGCTATTCCTTCCGCAAGTTCTCCGCCTTCAAGTCGGAATATGTCGGGCTCGGGCAGTATCAGGCGATGTTTTCGGACCAGGTGCTGGGGCAGGCGCTGGTCAACACGCTGTGGTGGACGGTCGCCAGCCTGTTCTTCCAATTCTTCCTCGGCCTTGGCCTGGCGCTGCTGCTCGACAAGCCGTTCCCAGGCCGCAAGGCGGTGCAGGCGCTGGTCTTCCTGCCCTGGGCGGTGCCGTCCTTCCTGTCGGGCCTGACCTGGGCCTGGCTGTTCAACCCGATCATCGGTCCGCTGCCGCACTGGCTGTTCGCCTTGGGGCTGAAAGCCGAGCCGACCAACGTGCTTTCCGATCCGGCCACCGCCATGTGGGGGCCGATCGTCGCCAATGTCTGGTTCGGCATTCCGTTCTTCGCCATCACGCTGCTGGCGGCGCTGAAGTCGATTCCCTCGGAGCTGCATGAGGCGGCGGCGATCGACGGCGCTTCGCCCTGGCAACGCTTCACCAAGGTGACGCTGCCGTTCCTGGCGCCGACCATAGCCATCACGGT
>NZ_RZSJ01000560.1:0-4031 GCF_003998025.1 Mesorhizobium sp. M8A.F.Ca.ET.021.01.1.1 | reverse complement strand
GCCTACACCGCCGTCATGTCGCACCGTTCGGGCGAGACCGAGGATTCGACCATCGCCGATCTCGCCGTCGCCACCAATTGCGGGCAGATCAAGACCGGCTCGCTGTCGCGCTCCGACCGCATGGCCAAATACAACCAACTGATCCGCATCGAGGAAGAACTCGGCAAGCAAGCGCGCTACGCCGGCAAGTCGGTGATCAAGAGCTGATCCGGCCGCGCATCTTTGGTATCGAAAGGGCGGGACATCCCGCCCTTTTTCATTTCAGGCTGGGCTGGGCCGCCGCCCGTAACCGTCCGTTAAGCACAATCAGGCGAAAAAGGCGTCGAGCCGTTTGAGTTCGCGGCCACGGGGAATCGGTCATGTGGACGCGTCAGCACAAGCAGAGAAATACCGGGCGGCTGATCATTCCTTCGCTGTGCGTGGTGTTCCTGGCCTATTTCGGCTTTCACGCTTATCACGGCGAATTCGGTATCAATTCCAAATACAAGCTGGAGGCCGAAACGGTCGCGCTGCAGGGTCAGCTCGAGGCGATCAGGGCGCGCAGGATGGAACTCGAACGGCGGGTCAAGCTCATGCATGATGGCACGCTGGAGAGGGACATGCTCGATGAGCAGGCGCGTAAAGCGCTTAATCTGTCCCAGGCCGACGAGATCACCATCATGCTGCCGGTTTCGGAGAAGTAACCGGTTTTCGGTTAATCAGCAATATTTTCAATGATTTTAATCGCTTAGGCGCATGCCAGCTATGCAATTTCGACATGGCGGAACGCCTTTCTACGTGTTAGCCTCCCATAAATCGAAGGGGAGGGCGATCTCCCCGGAGCAGGTTGATCTTGCTCCAGTGTCCGCAAAGAGACGCCAACAGGGAGTGATGCATGGCCACCGCAGCCAGAAAAGCGCCTGCCAAATCGAAATCCGACGGCAAATCCGGCCTGTCAGCACCCAAGCCTGCTGACTTCACCAAGGACGAAGAGCTTGCCGCCTACCGGCACATGCTGCTCATCCGCCGGTTTGAGGAAAAGGCCGGCCAGCTCTATGGCATGGGCTTCATCGGCGGCTTCTGCCACCTCTACATTGGCCAGGAGGCGGTCGTCACCGGCATGAAGATGGCGCTGATCGACGGCGACCAGATGATCACGGCCTATCGCGATCACGGCCACATGCTGGCGATGGAGCTTTCGCCGCGTGGCGTGATGGCTGAGCTGACCGGACGCCGCGGCGGCTTGTCCAGGGGCAAGGGCGGCTCCATGCACATGTTCTCCAAGGAGAAGCATTTCTATGGCGGTCACGGCATCGTCGGCGCGCAGGTGTCGCTCGGCACCGGTCTGGCCTTCGCCAACCGCTACCGCGACAACAACAATGTCTCGCTGACCTATTTCGGCGACGGCGCAGCCAACCAGGGCCAGGTCTATGAGAGCTTCAACATGGCCTCGCTGTGGAAGCTGCCGGTGATCTACATCATCGAGAACAACCGCTACGCCATGGGCACCTCGGTGTCGCGCTCTTCAGCGGAGACTGACTTCTCGCACCGTGGCGCTTCCTTCAAGATTCCCGGCATCCAGGTCGACGGCATGGATGTGCGCGCGGTCAAGGCCGCCGGCGATCTCGCCACCGAATGGTGCCGCGCCGGCAATGGCCCGCTGATCCTCGAAATGCAGACCTACCGTTATCGCGGCCACTCGATGTCCGATCCTGCGAAATACCGGTCGAAGGAAGAAGTGCAGAAGATGCGCTCCGAGCATGACCCGATCGAGCAGGTCAAGGCGCGGCTGATCGAGAAGAAGTGGGCGACCGAGGACGAGCTCAAGACCATCGACAAGGAGGTTCGCGACATCGTCGCCGACGCCGCCGATTTTGCCCAGAACGATGCCGAGCCGGATCCGTCCGAGCTCTGGACCGATATCGTATTGTAAGGGAGGGCCAGGACATGCCGATCGAAATTCTCATGCCCGCTCTCTCGCCGACCATGGAAGAGGGCAATCTTTCCAAGTGGTTGAAGAACGAGGGCGACAAGGTCGTCGCCGGTGACGTCATCGCCGAGATCGAGACCGACAAGGCGACGATGGAAGTCGAAGCCGTCGACGAAGGTACGCTGGGCAAGATCCTGATCGCCGCCGGCACCGAAGGCGTCAAGGTCAACACGCCGATCGCCGTTCTGCTCCAGGACGGCGAGAGCGCCGCCGACGTCGGCAAGTCCGCGGCGGCTCCCGCCAAGGCCGAAGCACCGGCAAAGGCGGAAGCGCCGGCCGAGGACAAGGCGGAGGTGGCAAAGCCGGCCGCTGCACCAGTCGCGGCCGCACCGAAAACGGAAATCGCCGCCGATCCGGATATTCCCGCCGGTACCGAAATGGTCTCAACCACGGTGCGCGAAGCGTTACGCGACGCCATGGCCGAGGAAATGCGCCGCGACGGCGATGTCTTCGTCATGGGCGAGGAAGTTGCCGAATACCAGGGCGCCTACAAGATCACGCAGGGCCTGCTGCAGGAATTCGGGCCGCGTCGCGTCGTCGACACGCCGATCACCGAACATGGTTTTGCCGGCGTCGGCGTCGGTGCTGCGATGGCGGGCCTCAAGCCGATCGTCGAGTTCATGACCTTCAACTTCGCCATGCAGGCGATCGACCAGATCATCAACTCGGCCGCCAAGACGCTCTATATGTCCGGCGGCCAGATGGGCGCGCCAATCGTGTTCCGTGGGCCGAACGGCGCGGCCGCCCGTGTCGCTGCACAGCACTCGCAGTGCTATGCCGCCTGGTACAGCCACATTCCAGGCCTGAAAGTCGTGATGCCGTATACGGCCGCCGACGCCAAGGGCTTGCTCAAGGCGGCGATCCGCGATCCGAACCCGATCATCTTCCTCGAGAACGAAATCCTCTACGGCCAGTCCTTCGACGTGCCGAAGCTGGACGACTTCGTGCTGCCGATCGGCAAGGCGCGCATCCACAAGACGGGCAAGGATGTCACCATCGTCTCCTTCGGCATCGGCATGACCTATGCGGTCAAGGCGGAAGCCGAGCTGCGCGGCATGGGCATCGACGCCGAGATCATCGACCTCAGGACCATCCGTCCACTCGATCTCGACACCGTCATCGCCTCGGTCAAGAAGACCAACCGGCTGGTCGTGGTCGAAGAAGGCTACCCGCAGAATTCGGTCGGCGACCATATCGCCAACCAGGTGTCGCAACGCGCCTTCGATTTCCTCGACGCGCCGGTCATCACCATTGCCGGCAAGGACGTGCCGATGCCCTATGCGGCCAACCTCGAAAGGCTGGCGTTGCCGAATGTCGGCGAGGTCATCGAGGCCGTCAAAGCCGTCGCATATCGCTAGGGAGCAATGCGGATGCTGTCTTTCTGGACGTTGGCAGCCATCATTGTTCCCACTGTCGTGGTCGCCTTTCTCGTGCGATCGATGACGGGGAAGTTCGATGCGGTTCTGTTGATGCTCAGCGGTGCCGCGTCGCTGGTTCTTGCTATTGTGGCAACTGCTTCCGCAAAGGTCGACCAGACCGGCAGCATGATGACGCTCGAGATGGGCAAGGGTAGCTACCATTTCGGTGTCTTGCCACCTGTGTTCATCGTCGCCACGCTGACCGTCATGCGCGGCCTTTTCAAATTCATCCAGGAGTGAGCGATGCCTATCAACATCACCATGCCGGCCCTGTCGCCCACGATGGAAGAAGGCAATCTGTCAAAATGGCTGGTCAAGGAAGGTGACAAGGTTTCGCCGGGCGATGTCATTGCCGAGATCGAGACCGACAAGGCGACGATGGAAGTTGAAGCCGTCGATGAGGGCACTGTCGCCAAGCTGGTCGTGCCGGCCGGAACCGAAGGGGTCAAGGTCAACGCGCTGATCGCCGTGCTTGCCGCCGAAGGCGAAGATGCGGGCGCTGCCGCCAAAAGCGGTGGCGCACCGGCGAAAGCCGAGGCCAAGCAGGACAGCGCGCCAATCTCCCCACCCGTGGGGGAGATGTCGACGAAGTCGACAGAGGGGGGCGCTGTTCCTCCAGCAGCCAAGAGCGAGGCGCCCCCCTC
>NZ_RZSJ01000055.1:0-17843 GCF_003998025.1 Mesorhizobium sp. M8A.F.Ca.ET.021.01.1.1 | reverse complement strand
GCATGGTGGCCGGCGTTTCCCTGTCGGCGGTGCTTGCCGATCTCGTTCACTGGCGTGCCGTCTTCGCCGCTGTCGCCGTGCTGGCCGCGCTGGCGCTCGGCGGCCTCACCGCATCGTCGCTGCCGGATGTCAGGAAGGCCGGACCGGCGCCCGCCCCGCTCGCAGCGCTGAACATTCCCGGCATTGTGCCGCTTCTGATTGCCTGCGGCGCCTTCATGACCGCCTTCTACGCTGTCTATGGCTATCTTGGCGATCACCTTCACAGCGGACTTGGGCAGCCGGTCAGCGCCAACGGCCTGGCCGCCCTCGCATACGGGGCGGGCTTCGGCACGGCGGCGCTCTTCGACGGCATCATCGATCGCCTTGGCGCAAGGCGTGTCATGCCTTTCTCCTATCTGCTCGTCGCCATGGTCTACGTGGCGATCGCCGCAACCAGCGGCAGCTATGGCCTGACGCTCGCCATGGTCGCGGCCTGGGGGCTCGCCAATCATTTCGGGCTGAACGTGCTGGTGATGCGCCTGTCGGCGCTCGATCCGTCACGGCGGGGCACGATCATGGGCCTGAACAGCGCGGTGACCTACCTCGCGGTGTTTGTCGGCACCACCGGCTTCGGGCCGCTCTATTCCGACTTCGGCTTTGCCGCCTGCGCGATGGTCGCGGCGGTGCTCATGCTGATTGCCGCCTCGGCCGCAGCGTGGCGCAGCCGATAGAGCCAGCCCCTCATCGCATTGCTCCAGTCGACGGAACGTGATTGGCCACCAGCGCTTGGCGCGTTGACAACGGCACCCCTGCCCTTCCATACAAAGCCGTTAATGTTCTCAGGGCGGGGTGAAAGTCCCCACCGGCGGTAAGGACTCTCAGTTGCGCATGAGGCCTTTCCGAAAACCGTTCCCGGTTTTCGGGGTCATGCGCGGGACCCAAGCCCGCGAGCGCCTTCCAGCAGTTGGAAGGGTCAGCAGATCCGGTGTGATTCCGGAGCCGACGGTTAAAGTCCGGATGGAAGAGAACGAAACGGAAAACGAACCGCCCCGGCGGGTCGGATTTCGTATCGTGCGTCCTGATTCTGGTTCGAAACGGAAGGATGGACCCATGAATCAGCATTCCCACAAAGACTATGAAACAATCCGCATCGCCGTCATCAGGGCGCGCTGGCACGCCGACATTGTCGACCAGTGCGTGAAGGCGTTCGAGGCCGAACTGGCCGAGATCGGCAGCGGGCGCTTTGCCGTCGACATCTTCGACATGCCCGGCGCCTATGAAATCCCGCTGCATGCCAAGACGCTCGCCGGCACCGGCCGCTACGCCGCGATCCTCGGCACGGCGTTCGTCGTCAATGGCGGCATCTACCGGCACGACTTCGTCGCCAGCGCCGTCATAGACGGCATGATGAACGTGCAACTTTCGACCGGGGTGCCGGTGCTTTCGGCGGTGCTCACGCCGCACAATTTTCACGATAGCGCCGAGCATCACCGCTTCTTCTTCGAGCACTTCTCGGTCAAGGGCAAGGAAGCGGCCAACGCCTGCGTGCAGATTCTCGCGGCGCGGGAAAAGATCGCGGCATGAAATCTTCCCGGCCGGGTGGAAATCGCGATAACACCCGGTAGTATTTGCGAAAATACCGAGTTCGGGAGGATGCCGGTGCAGACCAAGAAGATCATCAATGACGGCAACCGCGCCGTCGACGAAATGCTCGAAGGGATCCTGGCCGCGCATCCTCGCCATCTCGCAAGCGTGGACGGCAGCCCGCGCTCGATCATCGCCCGCGACGGGCCACGGCCCGGCAAGGTCGGGCTGGTGATCGGCGGCGGTTCCGGCCACGAGCCGACCTTTCTCGGCTTTGTCGGCAAGGGGCTGGCGGACGCGGCGGCAATCGGCAACGTCTTTGCCTCGCCTCCACCGGATCCGATCCTGGAATGCGCCAAGGCGGTCAGCGGCGGCACTGGCGTCTTGTTCATGTACGGCAACTATGCCGGTGACGTGATGAATTTCGACATGGCGGCCGAGATGGCCGGGATGGACGACATCGATGTGCGCACGGTGCTCACCACCGACGACGTCGCCTCGGCGCCGCGCGACCAGCGGCACAAGCGCCGTGGTGTCGCCGGCAATTTCTTTATCTTCAAGGCTGCCGGAGCCGCCTGCGACCGGATGCTGTCCCTGGACGAGGTCGAGCGCATCGCGCGCAAGGCCAACGACCACACCTTCACCATGGGCGTGGCGCTGTCGCCCTGCTCGCTGCCGCAGACGCGGCGGCCGAATTTCGAGATCGGCGCGGACGAGATGGAGATCGGCATGGGCATCCATGGCGAACCCGGCATCGCGCGCGGCAAGCTCGGGACCGCCGACGAAATTACCGACGAGATGCTCGACAAGATTTTCGCCGAGATGGCGCCGAAGCGCGGCGACAAGGTCGCGGTGCTGGTCAATTCACTGGGCTCGACGCCGCTGATGGAACTCTACATCATGAACCGACGGGTCAAGCAGAGATTGGACGCAATCGGCGTTTCCATCCATGCGACCTGGGTCGGCAATTACTGCACGTCCCTGGAAATGGCCGGTGCTTCGGTGACGCTTTTCCATCTCGACGAAGAATTGCAGGCGATGCTCGACCACCCCTGCGACTGCGCCATGTTCCGTGCCGGCTGAGGAGCGCCCCATGACCATCGGTGCCTCCGACCTGAAAAGAATGTTCGACGCGATCGCGGTGGCGATCGAGGCCGACAGGGACCGGCTTTGCCAGCTCGACGGCGTCATCGGCGACGCCGACCACGGTATTGCCATGGCGCTCGGGTTCAACGCCGTGCGCGATGCGCTGGCATCGCTCGACCTTGCGGCGACCGAGCCGACCGCGCTCCTCAACACGGCGGCGAAATCGTTCCTCAATGCCGTCGGCGCGTCCTGCGGCCCGCTCTATGCCACGGCCTTCATGCGTGCAGCCGTCGCAGTCAAGGGCAAGGCGACGCTGGCGGATGCCGAATTCATCGCCCTGCTGCAGGCCATGGCGCAAGGCATCAAGGATCGCGGCAAGGCCGAGATCGGCGAAAAGACCATGGTCGATGCCTGGCAACCGGCGGCGGAAGCGGCTGGCGCCAGCAATGCAGGGGGAAAGAGCCTTGCCGACAGTCTGCAGGCAGCCCTTGCCGCTGCCGAGCGCGGTGCTGAATCGACCAAGGACATGATCGCCGCCAAGGGCCGCTCGTCGCGGCTCGGCGAACGGTCGCTCGGGCACATGGACCCTGGCGCGGCCTCAGCCGTCACCGTCATCGGCGCGATGACGCGGAGCCTGGCTTAGGCCTTCGCCGCGTCGAGCTTGTTGATCGCCTGGACGTTGCCGGCCGACGGCCCCTTCTCGTCGAACTCCGAGGCCAGCCACGTATCGACAATGGCCTTGGCCAGTTCCGGCCCGATGACGCGCGCGCCCATGGTGATGATCTGGGCATTGTTGGATTTCGCCGCGCGCTCGGCCGAGTAGGTGTCGTGGGTAAGCGCGGCGCGGATGCCCGGCACCTTGTTGGCCGAGATCGAGACGCCGATGCCGGTGCCGCAGAACAGGATGCCACGGTCGTTCTCGCCTTCGACGATCGTCTGGGCGAGTTTCTGCGACAGGTCGGCATAGAAGCCGGCCTGGCTGAGATCGCTGACGGTGAGGCCGGGCTTGGTCGCCAGATGCGCGGCGATGACGTCGAGCAGCGGCTTGCCGGCGCTGTCGGCTCCGATGGCTATTTTCATGGTGATGTCCTTTCTGACTGAATGCGTTTTTCGATTGGTTCAGATCGCGGCCGAGGCGCGGCGCAGGATGTCGATATAGCCCTCGGCCTGCCAGGCGGAACGGCCGATGAACAGGCCGTCAATGTTGGGCTGGCCGATCAGCTCGGCGGCATTGCCGGGATTGACGCTGCCGCCATAGAGCACCGGCGGAACGGACGGCAGCAGGCCGGCGGCGACCTGCTTGATCAGCGCTTGCTGCCTGTCGGCATAGCCGGAACTGGCCGGGATGCCCTTGTCGCCGATCGCCCAGACCGGCTCGTAGGCGAACAGGATTTCTGCTCCCCTCGCCTCGTCGTCGAGGAATTGCAATGCACCCTCGACCTGAGCGGTCAGCACCGCATCGGCCTTGCCGCTTTCGCGCTCGGCCAGCGTTTCGCCGACACAGATCAGCGGTATCAGTCCATGCCTGACCGCCGCCGCCGTCTTCAGCCCGACCGTGCGGTCGGTCTCGCCGAAATGTTCGCGCCGCTCGCTGTGGCCGAGTTCGACCAGGTCGAGGCCGCAATCGTTCAGCATTACCGGCGAGATCTCGCCGGTCCAGGCGCCGGCATCGACCCAATGCATGTTCTGCGCGCCGACCTTGATGCGCGTTGCCGACAGCGCCCGCTTGACCTCGCGCACCGCCGTGAAGGGCGGGATGACGAAAGGCTGGATGCGATCGTCGAAACCCGGCACGAAGCCGGCCAGTGCCCCGGCAAAGTCAAGCGCCTCGGCCAGCGTCTTGTTCATCTTCCAGCTTGTACCGACCCAGTAAACCACGCGTACTCTCCTTGCCCCTCAATCCTTGTCGGCGACGACCGTCAGCGAACCCCCCGCCGCATCCAGCGTCGCGCGCATCCCGGGCTCTGGCTCGCGCCCGGTGAAGACGGCGTCGAATGCGCTGAGATCGGTCAGGAAATGCAGTGCGCTGCGGCCAAACTTGCCGTGATCGACCAGCAGGTATTTGCGGGTCGCCGCGGCCATCATCAGCCGCTTGGCCTGCACCACTTCCTGATCTTGATGGAAGGCGGAGGCGCCATGGATGGCGGATGAGGACAGGAAGGCGACGTCGGCGCGCAGCGACCGCAGCGACGCCTCTGCGAGCAGGCCGAAGAAGCCATGGAATTTCTTCGAGTACTGGCCGCCGAGCGCGATCAGGTTGATGCCTCCGGCACCGGCCAGATCCTGGATGACGGCGAAGTTGTTGGTGATCACCGTCAGCGGCCTGAGATCGGCGAGATGCCGCGCGATGCCGCCCGCCGTCGAGCCGTCGTCGATGATGACCGTCTGGCCGGGTTCGATCACGGCCACGGCGGCCGCCGCAAGGCGCTGCTTTTCCCCGATCGCCTGCTTCTGCCGGTAGCGAAAATCGCTTTCAAACAGGCTGCTCGGCTGGATCGAGGCGCCGCCGCGCACCTTGCGCAGGAAGCCGCTCTCCTCGAGCTCGTCCAGGTCGCGATGCACGGTCATCCTGGAGACGCCAAAACGCGAAGCGAGGTCGTCGACGCTCGCCGCGCCGGCGTCCACCAGGAAATCCATGATGCCTTGCCGTCTGTTGTCGCTCTTCATTGTCGCCGACTCGCCAACGCAGAACTCCGGCTGCTTGATCGAGCCCAGATATAACAGACATCGTCGCGCATGTATCACAATTTTTGTTATAATGAGATATTTCCATGGGATATTTCGCCGGCTTTTATCGCGCCGCTGTAACAAGAATTGCGGCCGGGACGGTCTGTCACGGTTGCGGTTGCGCGGAATTCCGGCCAGAAGCATCGGTGGGCTGAACGATGCGCGGACAGCCCGCAACCACAGGTTTGAAACCAGATACGGGAGACTAATCGTTGGCTCGCATCACACTGAGACAATTGCTCGATCACGCCGCCGAATACGGCTATGGCGTGCCGGCCTTCAACATGAACAACATGGAACAAGGCCTCGCCATCATGGAGGCCGCGGAGGAGACCAAGTCGCCGGTCATCCTGCAGGCAAGCCGCGGCGCGCGCGCCTATGCCAATGACGTGGTGCTGGCCAAGCTGATCGACGCGCTGGTGGAAATCCACCCGGACATCCCGGTCTGCATGCATCTCGACCATGGCAACAACGAAGCCACCTGCGTCACAGCCATCCAATACGGCTTCACCTCGGTGATGATGGACGGTTCGCTCAAGGAAGACGGCAAGTCGCCGGCCGACTATGCCTATAATTCCGGCATCACCAAGCGCGTCGTCGACATGGCGCATTGGGGCGGCGTCTCCGTGGAAGGCGAGATCGGCGTTCTGGGTTCGCTGGAGAGCGGCGGCGGCGAGCAGGAAGACGGCCACGGCGTCGAAGGCGCGATCAGCCACGACCAGCTCTTGACCGATCCGGTGCAGGCCGAACAGTTCGTGCGCGACACCCATGTCGATGCGCTGGCGGTGGCCATGGGCACCAGCCACGGCGCCTATAAATTCTCGCGCAAGCCCGACGGCGCGGTGCTGGCGATGAACGTCATCGAGGAGATCCACCGCCGCCTGCCGAACATGCATCTGGTCATGCACGGATCGTCCTCCGTGCCGGAGGACCTGCAGGAGATCATCAACAAATATGGCGGCCAGATGAAGCCGACCTGGGGCGTGCCGGTGGAAGAGATCCAGCGCGGCATCAAGCATGGCGTGCGCAAGATCAACATCGACACCGATAACCGCATGGCGCTGACCGGCGCGATCCGCAAGGTGCTGACCGAGAACCCCAGCGAGTTCGACCCGCGCAAATACCTGACACCGGCGATGGCGGCGATGAGGAAGCTCTGCAAGGAGCGCTTCGAACAGTTCGGCACCGCCGGCAATGCGCCTAAGATCAAGCCGCTGCCGGTCTCGGAAATGGCCAAGCGCTACAAGTCGGGCAGCCTCGACCCGAAATTTGGCTAAGTTCGATCCATCTGCATTTTACGGGCAGGAGCTCTACCGGCTCCTGTCCATTTCTATCCAGCGTTCGGCAGCAGGTCAGCCCTGCCGGTCTCGATGAAGGGCGCCCAATAGTCGACCGACTCGCGGATCATGGCGACCACCTGATGGTCGACCGGCTCGCGCTCGCGGAACGACAGTTCGAGGCAGATTTCGTTGTCGGTGCCGCCGCCGCGCCGCACCGTTTCCAGCAGCTTTTCAGGCGTGATGCGGCCGTCCTTGTTGTGGGCTGCGGTGAACGGCCAGTGGCCGCCCTTGTTCATCGAGGATTGCTTGATGTGGATGATCGGCGACTTCAGGGGGAAGGCTTCGGCCCAGGCATAGGGATCGATGTCGGCTGGGTTGGAGGAGGTCACGTCGCCATGGTCGATGTCGACCATCATCTCAAGCGGAATGGCCATGCCGGCCGCATCGATCGCATCCTGCAGCATCCGGCAGTTTTCGATGGTGTGGCCGAACTCGCGGCCGACCGACATCGGCTCCCAGAACAGGTAGGTCAGGCCTGCCGCCCGGGCGTGTTCGGCGACCTCGCGCCAGCAGTCCAGCGCGATGTCGAACAGGCGCGCGCGACGGTCGGGATCGTCGAAGTCGCGATGCGTGAAGATGGCGAACTGCGTGCCCATGCCGCCGGCGCCAAGCTCGGCCGAGACATCGGCGAAGGTCTTGAACCACTCGACATAGTAGCGGCGCACGTCAGCATCGGGATGGCCGAAATGGTTGAGTCGGCCATAGGGGCCCGTCATGCCTGAGGTGACGCGCACGCCGGTGCGGTTCAAGGCGTTGCGGAACAGGCGGACGAATTTGACGATCGTCGCCGCCGGCCAGCCTGGATTGACGAATTCATGCGTGAGCTGAATGTCCCTGATACCGATGCCGTAGGCAATAGTCTCGATCAGATCGTCCGGCTCCGCGAAGCGGTTGACCAGCGGATTGGTGTTGAGGGAGAGCGTGAAGGCCAAGGTCGCTATCCCTTCAACGCCGTCGCCGAACAGGGGCCATGAGCGCCATCAGCCTGCCCTCGCCTGCCGGCTCGCGCACCAATGCTCGAAGGCCGACTTCTCCTCGGCGGACAGATGCAGGCCGTGCTTGGTGCGCCGTTCGAGAATATCGGCCGCGTCTTGCGCCCATTCCTGTTCGAAGAGGTAGTTCGCCTCGCGCTCAAAGAAATCCTTGCCGAAGCACCGGCCCAGGGCGGCGAGCGAACGGGCGCCGCCAACTACGGACGGCGTTCTGGTGCCGTAGAGCCGGCCGTAATGCTTGAGCAGCGATGCCGGCATCCATGGATACTCATTTGCGAGGTCGCCGAGAAACTGCTCGAAGTCGGCATTGGCGATGTCGCCGCCGGGCAAATGCGCCTTCGCTGTCCAGGGCTTGCCCATCTTCGGAAAGAACGGTGCGATCCTGTCCAGCGCATGCTCGGCCAGTTTGCGGAAGGTGGTGATCTTGCCGCCGAAGACGGAGAGCAGCGGCGCCTGCGCCTCCGGCGCGTCGAGCTCGAAAATATAGTCGCGGGTCACCGCACTCGGATTGTCGGCGTTGTCGTCATAGAGCGGCCTGACGCCGGAGAAGGAATAGACCACGTCGTTGCGCGCAAGGCCGCGCTTGAAATAGCGGTTGACCACTCTGATGAGGTAATCGATCTCGCTCTCATCCGCGGTCACGTCCTCGGGCCGGCCTTCGTAGGGAATGTCGGTGGTTCCGATCAGCGCGAGATCGTTCTGGTAGGGATTGATGAAGATGACGCGCTTGTCGCTGTTCTGGACGAGATAGGCCTGCCGGCCCTCCCAGAACTTGGGCACGACGATATGGCTGCCCTTGACCAGGCGGACATTGCGCCTCGAGTTCTGGCCGGCAACGCGGTTGACGATGTCGTTGACCCAGGGACCGGCGGCATTGATCAGCGCGCGCGCCCGCACACTGGTCTTGATACCGGTCCTGACGTCGCGCATTTCGACGACCCAGAGGCCGCCCTCGCGGCGGGCGGCGGTGCAGGCGGTGCGGGTGAAAACCTTCGCTCCCCGTTCGGCCGCGTCGAGCGCGTTGATGACGACGAGGCGGGCATCGTCGACCCAGCAGTCGGAATATTCGAAGCCGCGCTTGAAACTGTCCCTGATCGGCGCGCCCTCGGGCGCGGTGCGCAGGTCAAGCGTGCGGGTGGCGGGCAGCCGCTTGCGGCCGCCGAGATGGTCGTAGAGGAACAGGCCGAGCCGCACCAGCCATGCCGGCCGGTCGTCCGGGCTGTGCGGCAGCACGAAGCGCATCGGCCAGATGATGTGCGGCGCCGATTCCAGCAGGACCTCGCGCTCGATCAGCGCCTCGCGCACCAGGCGGAATTCGTAATATTCGAGATAGCGCAGGCCACCATGGACGAGCTTGCCTGATCTCGAACTGGTGCCTTGGGCGAGATCGTCCTTTTCGCACAGGATGACCGAAAGCCCGCGGCCGGCGGCATCGCGCGCGATGCCGGCGCCGTTGACGCCGCCGCCGATGACGAAAAGGTCGACGATGTCAGGGCCGCCGCTCATCTCGTGTCCATGCCGGGTTTGCGCTCCATCGCCGTCGCTCTCAGCACGGATTGACCGGAGGCAGGCCGGCCAGGTAGCGGCGCACCTCCTCGGCGGCCTGCTCGGCGGCATAGGTCACCGTGCGCACCGAAGCGCCGGCGATATGCGGCGTCAGCGTCACGTTGGGCAGCTGCAGCAATGGCCAGTCCGATGGCACCGGCTCGACCGCGAAGGTTTCCAGCATGGCGCTGGCGATCTGCCCCGAAACAAGCGCCTCGTAGAGCGCGTCATAGTCGACCAGCGGACCGCGCGCGGTGTTGACGAAGATCACGCCAGGCTTCATCCGCCCGATTGTGTCCTTGCCGATCAGGCCGCGTGTCTCCTGCGTCACCCGCGAATGCAGCGTCACCACGTCGGAGCGCGACAGGAGATCGTCGAGCGCAACCAGTTCGACGCCGGCGTTGCGGTCCTCGGCGCTCAACTGCACATAGGGATCGCTGACCAGAACATGGCAGCCGAAGGCGCGCAGCAGGCGCACCACTTTCGTGCCGATATTGCCGTAGCCGACGACGCCGACCGTCATTTCGCCGAGTTCGCGACCGGTGCGGTCGGCACGGTAGAGATCGCCGCGCCATTCCCCCTTGCGCAGGGCTTCGTGGCCGACACGGATCAGCCGCGTTTCGGCCAGGATGGCGCCGATGGTGAACTCAGCCACGGCGGTGGCATTGCGGCCAGGCACGTTGACCACGGTGATGTCCTGCGCCCTGGCCGCTTCCATGTCGATGTTGATCGGCCCGCCGCGCGACACCGCCACCAACTTGAGATCAGGCAGGCGCCGCATCATGCTTTCCGACAAGGGCGCGAGCTGGGTGACGAGGACTTCGGCATCGCCGATGAAATCGACGACCTCGTCGGGATGGCCGAAGTACTCCTTGACCTTGTCGAGGCCGAGTGCCGGATTGCCGAACTCCATGGGCTCGTCGGGCCAAGCCGTCTGCAATGTCCTGATATCGAGGTCGCCGCTGGCGACCTTCTCGATTTTGGCGCGAAACACCTCCGGCAGCATGAAGTTGTCGCCAATGATCGCTATCTTTTTACGCATACTCGACTTCTCAATTTTCCTGCGATGTGGCCATGGCACGCCAGACCGGCCGCAGGGCCTGGTGCGCCAGCATGTAGGACGGAGTCATCCTGTCGTAGATCGCTGCGAGGGCCGGGTCGCTCGGCTCGGCCTCGCCGAGCAACGGCGTCACCCATTCGCCGACGCATTCGTCCATGGAGGCGTATTGGCCGACGCAGACCGCGGCGATCATTGCCGCACCGGCCGCACCGGCCTCCTCACGCGCGCTGGTGCGCGTGTCGGCGCCGATGGCCGCGCCCAGTATCTTGCGGAGCGCCGGGCTTCTGGCGGCGCCGCCGGTCAGGCGGATTTCGCGTGGCAGCGGCCCCATGGCGGCGTAGCAGTCGCGCGCCGCGAAGGCCAAGCCTTCGAAAACGGCGCGCACCAGATCGGCGTAGCCGTGCCGCGAGGAAATGCCGACGAAACCGGCCCTGGCATTGGCATCGACGAACGGTCCCCGCTCGCCGGCTTCCGACACGTAAGGCTGGTAGAGCAGCGAAGCCGGCCGCGAGGCCGCGATCCAGGCGTCGACCAGCGCGATCATCTCGCCATTGCTGCGGGTTATGCCTTGCGAGGCGAGAATGCCCGAGGCAAGCCCGAGCACCCAGTCGATGTTGAGCGTCGCCGCCATGTTGGACTGCATCTGTGCGAACACGCCGGGCGCCGGCATCGCCATGGTGTAGCCGGTCGCCGCCTCGTTGAGCTGCACATCGTCGGGCGTCTCGGCCAGCCGCATATGCATGCCGGTGGAACCGATGATCGAGCAGCCAGGCTTGCGCTCGCGGTCGAGAAGGCCGGCGCCGAGCGCGGTGCAGACGACGTCGACATAACCGAGCACGACAGGTGTCCCGGCGAGCATGCCGGTGACGGCCGCGGCGGCCGGCGACAGTCCGGTGCTGTGCCTGGTGCCGTCGACGATCGGCGGCAGCAGGTGCCTGAGATCGGCGACGCCGAGGACGTCGAGCACATCGTCGCTATAATCGCGGGTGCGGAAGTCGCCGAAGGTGAAAGTCCCTTCGGACGGATCGGTGGCGCGCTCGCCGGTCAGCTTGAAATAGAGCCAGTCCTTGCAGTGAAAGGCGGTGGCCGCCTTGCCGAGCATTTCAGGCATGGTGCGCTTCATGAAGACGAACTGCGAGCCCTGCTGGCAGGCGGCGAGCCCGCTGCCGGTCTTTTCGAAACGGAGCCGGTCATCGGGCCGCGCGCGGATTTCCTCGACGACGCCGGCGGCGCGCGCGTCGAGCCAGAGCCAGCCCTTCGCCACCGGCTCGCCCTTGCCGTCGATCAGCCAAGTGCCGTCGCCCTGCCCGGTGACCGCAATGGCGACGGTCCGGCTGGCGAGATCGGGCACCTTGTCGGCGAGCTGGCGCAGGGTCGTGGCGGCATCGGCCCAGGTGCGCGCCAGATCCTGTTCGGCGCCGCCGCCCGGCAGCGTCTCATAATGGTTCGGCGTCGCCGCCGCCGCGATCTGGCGGCCCTTCGTGTCGAAGGCGATGGACTTGATGACGGAGGTGCCGGCGTCGATGCCGATGAATATGTCGCGCATCACGCGAGCTCCATGCCGTGCGAGATGGCCTTGCCGCTCGCCTGGTCGAAGACGTGCAGGTTTTTCGGATCGATGCTGACATTGATGGGCGCGCCGAGGTCGAGCCGGGTGCGGTCATGCTCGACCAGGACCAGCGAGCCGCCGGCGAAATCGGCTGCGATGTGGGTCTGGTCGCCGAGCCACTGGTTGGCCGAGACCGTGGCCGGGACACCTTCCTTCGAGCGCCGAACCGCGTAGGGCCTGATGCCGATGACCACCCGTTCGCGGCTGAGCAACTGGTCGCGCACCGGAGCGCTGAAGGCGTCCTTGTCATAGTCGAGCGACAGCCCGTCGGGCAGCCGCAGGTTGATGCGGCCGGCGCCGGTCCCGACAAAGGCCTCGAAGACGTTCATCGGCGGCTCGCCGACGAAGGTGCCGGTGAACAGGTTCGCCGGACGCTCCTTGATCCGGTCCGGCGTGTCGAACTGCTGCAGCACGCCGCCCTCCATCACCGCGATGCGGTCGGCGAGCGCATTGGCCTCGGTCTGGTCGTGGGTGACCAGGATCGCGGTCAGGCCGCGCTCCTTGATGAAGTGCTTGATACGGCCGCGCAGCACGGCGCGAAGCTGCGGCTCGAGTTGCCCCATCGGCTCGTCGAGCAGATGCAGGTCGGCTTCCCGGATCAACGCCCGCCCAAGACTGGCACGCTGCTGCTGGCCGCCGGAAATAGAGCTGGGATAGCGCTCCAATATGTCCTCGATCTCCAGCAGCTTGGCGATGCTGGCGACCTTGGCGTCGACCTCGCTCCTGGGCAACCTTGCGGCCTTGAGGGCAAAGGCCATGTTCTCGCGCACCGTCAGCGGCGGATAGAGAGAGTAGCCCTCGAAGGCCATCGCCACATTGCGTTTGACCGGCGGCAAGGTGTGGACCTGGCGACCGGCGACCGCGATCGCGCCGCGCGAGACCTCCTCGAAGCCGGCGATCATGCGCAAGGTCGAGGTCTTGCCGCAGCCGGACGAGCCGAGCAGTGCCACGATCTCGCCCTTGCCGATCTCCATAGTCAGGCTCTTGACGGCGTGAACGCCCCTGTCGATCGGACCATAGAATTTGTCGACGCCTGAAATGGTGAGTGCGCTGGCGCTCATGCCGCTTCTCCGCTGCGCAGATTGACGATGTTCTTGGCGCCGATGCGCTCGCCACTGGCGTGATCGAACAGCAAGGCGCTCTTGCCGTCGACGGCGATATGGGCCTTGCCCTCGCTGCGGCCCGGCGTTCCGGCCGGACGCGAGACCAGGATTTCACGGCCGCGCACGGTGCGCACCAAGGTGACGATCTTCTCGTTGAGCGGCGTCTCGGCCTCGACTGTCACCGGAATGGCGCCGGGCTCGTTGTCGCCAACGAAATGCAGTGCCTCGGGCCGCAGCCCGATGATGCAGTCGCGGCCGATGGCGGTCTCGGGAGCATCGGTGAGATGGACCTGGACATTGGACAGGCCGACATAGACCCCCCTGGCATCCCGCGCGGGCTTGACGTCGAGCAGGTTGATGGTCGGGTCGCCGAACAGCCGCGCGATCTCGATGTTGGCCGGCTCGCGATAGATCTGCTCGGGCGTGCCGAGCTGCCGGATGACGCCTTGCGACATGACCGCGATGCGGTCGCCGAGCGCCATGGCTTCCTTGTAGTCCTGGGTGACGTAGACGACGGTGGCCCCGCGATCGGCGAGCAGCCGCGGCAGTTCGAGCCGCATCTCGAAACGTAGCTTGGCATCGACATTGCGCAAGGGATCATCGAGCAGCAAAAGCGGCGGCGAACCGACAAGGGCACGGGCAAGGGCCGTGCGTTGCTTCTGGCCGTTGGAGAGCGCGCGCGGCTTGTGGGAGAGCACATGGCCGATTTTCAACAGCTTGGCGACGCTCTCGACGCCGGCCTTGATCGCGCCTTGCGAGGAACGCTTGGCCTCCAGCGGCGTGGCGATGTTGTCGAACGCGCTCATATGCGGAAACAGCGCGAAATTCTGGAACGCCATGCCGACGCCACGGAATTCCGCGTCGACATCGGTCATGTCCTCGCCGCCGATGAATATTTTGCCTTCCTCGGGGTCGATGACGCCGGCGACGAGGCGCAGCAGCACCGTCTTGCCGGCGCCGGAAGGCCCGAACAGCACCAGCGTCTCGCCGTCGGCGACGGTCAGCGACAGATTGTCGAGGACGGTCTGACTCTTGTAGCGCTTGACGATATTTCTGAGTTCGAGGCTGGCCATGTCTATCCTTTCACCGCGCCGAGCGACAGGCCTTCGACCAGATAGCGCTGTGCGTAGAGGGCGAGCGCCAGCGTCGGCGTGATCGAGAGCACGATGGCCGCCGAGATCTGGCCGTACTGGATGCCTGACGAGGTGATGAAGGCGAGCGCACCAACAGTCACCGGCTGCTTGTCGGCCGAAGCCAGCACCAGCGCGAAGACGAAATTGTTCCAGGCGAAAATGAAGGCGAGCAGGCCGGCCGCCGCGATGCCCGGACCGGCGAGCGGCAGCGCGATCTTGCGGAAGGTGGCGAACCAGGAATGGCCGCCGATGCGATAGGCGTATTCGATGTCGGCTGGAATGTCCTCGAAATAGCCGCGCACGATCCACAGGATCAGCGGCAGGCAGATCAGCTGGTAGACCCAGATCAGCCCGATATAGGTGTTGGCGAGGCCGAGTTTCTGGAAATAGAGCGTCAGCGGCAACAGCACCAGCAGCGCCGGCGCGAACTTGAACGACAGCAACGTGAAGGCGATGTCCTCCGAGCCACGGAACTTGTGGCGCGCGAAGGCGTAGGCGGCCGGCACGCCGAGCAGCAGCGACACCGCAACCGAGGTCACCGACAGGAACACCGAATTCCAGAGGTTGCGCATGAAGGCGATGTCGAGCGTGCCCGCTGCGGTCATCAGCTTGCCGGTGATCAGCGCCGTGTAATTGGCGAGCGTCGGCTCGAAGATGAGCTGCGGCGGGATGCGCAGGATGGTCTCGTTGGTCTGGAACGACATCATGAAGATCCAGACGATCGGAAACATGAAGAAGATCACGACCAGCGTCAGCGCCGCGCCGCGCAGGATGCGTTCGAGCAAGGAGGTGTGTTCCATGGCCGCCTCCTATGCCTGGCCACGGGCGCGTTCGCGCAGCCGGAGCCAGTTCTTGATGAAGATGTTGGAGAGGAAATACGTGATCGCCCACAGGATGATCATCAGCGCCGCCGAGCGGCCGACATTGGTCGACTGGAAGAAGTTGAGATAGGCCTCGACCTGGAAGACGGTCAGCGTGTCGCCCGGCCCGCCCTGGGTCATCGCGTAGATGATGTCGAACTGCTGGATGGAATGGAGCAGGCGGAACAAAGTCGCCGTCAGGATGTAGGGCGTCAGCATCGGCAGCGTGATGCGGAAGAAGACGAAGCTCCTCGGCACGCCGTCGAGGGCCGCCGCCTCGAAGGGCTGCGTCGGCAGGCTGCGCAGGCCGGCAAGCAGCAGGATCATGATGAAGGGCGTGTAGACCCAGATATCGACCAGCACCACGGTGAACAGCGCCGTCGACGGCGACGAGGCCCAGCGGAAATCCTGCAGCCCGATGAGGCTGGCGAGATAGCTCAGCACGCCGAAGCCGGGATTGGTCATCAGCTTCCACATCAGCGCCGCCAGTGCGGGCGCCGTCATCAGCGGCATCAACAGCATGATCGAGATGAAGTTGTTGAGCGTCGAGCGCTTCTGCAGCAGCAGCGCGATAGCAAGACCCAAAAGCAGTTCCAGCACGACCGTGGTGCCGGCATAGAGCAGCGAGATCTTCAACGTGTTCCAGAACTTCGGATCGGTGAAGAAGGAGATGTAGTTGTCGCCCCAGTTGAACTGCCGCGCCCAAGGCTGGCTCAGCCGGTAGCGTTGGAACGAATAGACCACCGAGGTCAGGAACGGGATGAGGATGCCGATGCAGACCAGCAGAGCCGGCAGGCTGAGCACATAGGGCAGCACCCGCTTGCTGATCCTGAAGCCGGATGGCTTGAGCCTTTGCGATACCACCGCGGTCATCGAGCTGCTCCGTTGTTGCTGTCGCTTCGCCCTGCCGGCCGCCCAAGGGAGCAAGGCGGCCGGTCGGGCGAAATGGCGGTCACCTTTCGGCACCGCATCGCAAACATGAAAAGGTTTGACGAGGGCCGACCCGCCAAGCAGGCCGGCCCTCATTGCGACTTAACCGAGACCGGCTTCCTTGAGCTGGCCGTTGATGCTTTCGGCGAGCTTGTCGAGGCCCTCGTCGACCGGCACTTCCTTGGCCACCATCTTCTGCAGCGTCGCCGCCCATTCGGTGGTGAGGTCGAAGAACAGCGGCTGCGCGGTGAACTTGATCGAGGCGCCCGGCGCCGAGGCGTCGAACATCTCGACATAGCCGGGATAGCTCTTGTTCAGCTTCTCACGGAACATCTCGTCCTTCCACACCGATTGGCGGACCGGATTGACGAAGTCCATCTTGGTAGCGCCGAACAGCCCATGCTCCGGCCCGGAGGCCCATTGCATGAAGTACCAGGTGGCGTCCTTGTCCTTCGAGAAGTTGGACATCGCCAGCGACCAGATCCAGATGTTCGGTGTCGCCGCCTTGGCTGCCGGGTTGGCCTTGAAGCTAGCAAAAGCGAGCTTGCCGGCCATCTTGTTGTCGCCGCCATTCATGAAGTAACCGAGGATGTCGGCGTCGAAGATCATGGCCGAGGCGCCGGCGCCGAGATCGGTGCCGACCTGATACCAGGTATAGGTCGACCAGTCCTTGGGGCCGCTCTCCTGGATCATCTGAACCCATTGCTTGTGGAAAGCCTTGGACTGGGCGGTGTTCATCGCGGCCGACAATTTGCCATCGGCCGAGACGTTCAGGTCCTTCTGATCGAAATTGGCGTAGGCCGACAGGAAGCCGGGATGGATGGTCGCCCAGGAGCGCGAACCGCGTACGCCGATACCATAGACGCCACCACCGACATCCTTGGTGAGCTTGGCGGCCGCGGCCACCATCTCGTCCATGTTGCCGGGGATCTTGACGCCCGCCTTGTCGAACATGGCCTTGTTGTATGTGATGTTGTTCTGCTCGAACCCCCACGGAATGCACCACTGCTTGGCATCATCCGAACCCAACGCGCCGCCCGGCTTGCCATTCCAGGCGCAGGAATTCTTGACGCCGGGCAGGAAGTCGTCCCAGGCATAGTTCGGGTTGGTCTTGGCCGGATCCTTGATCCATTCGTTGAGGTCGGTGATCCAGCCGGCTGGGCCGTAGGTCCAGGTCATGTAGGCGCCGGTCATGAAGGCGTCGTATTCGGGCGAGCTCGCCGACAGTGCCGCCGTCACCTTGTCGAAATAGACGTCTTCGGGGAAGACGTCATAGACGACGTTCATGCCGGTCAGCTTCTTGAAGTTCTCGAGGTCTGCGATCATGGCGTCGGCATAGGGATGCTTGTTGAGCAGGAGCTTGATGGTCTTGCCCTTGTGCGCCTGCCAGTCAAAGTCCGCGGCAAGCGCGCGGGTCTGGCCCAGGTTGAGCAGCGTGCCGGCGGTGCCGGCGGCGAGGCCCATCGCACCCAGGCCCTTGATCAGTCCGCGACGGTCGACTTGTCCGCGCAGGAAGGCGTCTATGAGGTCTTTCTCTTTCTCATGCATTTCGTCTTCTCCTCCACAGGGTAGTTTCAACTGAACTGTTGCCGGCTACCCGACCGGCGTCTCTTCCACGAGCGATCGCGCCGTCCGCTCGTCCGTTATCAGGCCCTTGAGATAGCGCCCCTCCAGCACCGACTTGATGGCACGAACCTTGATCCTGCCGCCGGCGACGGCGACGATCCGGCGGCTGGCGATATCCTCGCGCGCCAGCACCAGCGCCCGGTTGGAGACGGTCGCCGCCACCGCCTTGCCGGCCTCGTCGAAGAAATGGCCAAGCAATTCGCCGACGCCGCCATTGCGGCGGATCTCTTCCATCTCGCCCTTCTCGATCATGCCGGTGGCGACCAGCG
>NZ_RZSJ01000559.1:0-4034 GCF_003998025.1 Mesorhizobium sp. M8A.F.Ca.ET.021.01.1.1 | reverse complement strand
TCCGCATACGGAATGAAGTTTGCCATCCTGCGCTACTTCAACGCCTGTGGGGCCGATCCCGACGGGGAACTCGGCGAGTGGCATACGCCGGAAACGCATCTGGTTCCCAGGGTTCTGATGGCGGCGTCAGGCATCATCGATGAAATCGAGGTCTTCGGCACCGACTATGAGACGCCGGACGGGACTTGCGTGCGCGACTACATCCATGTCAGCGACCTGGCTCGCGCCCACCTGAAAGCTCTCCAACACCTGGAAGGCGGAGGACAAAGCCTAGCGGTCAACCTCGGCACCGGACAAGGCGTATCCATCAGGGAGATTGTCCAGGCGGTCAGCCGGGTGACGTCAAGACCGGTCCCGGCCGTCTTCAGGGCCCGGCGCCCGGGGGACCCGGCCGAACTCTATGCCGATCCGAGCAAGGCGCGCGCGCATCTTGGCTTTGTGCCTGAGCTTTCCGACATCGACACGATCGTCAGGACGGCCGCCCCATTCTTCGGGCTGCGGACGAAACCGGAGACACTGCCGCCAAGCAAGGCGGCAGCATCTGCCCGATAGATCACAGAGAGCGGGCTCGGCAACTGGCGCGCTGGCCAAATCCGCTGGGACTGCAGACATAGGGCGAACCGCCCGAGAACGTAGCGCCATCGACGGGATCGAAAGCGACCTTCACAGGTCCCAACGTCGGGGTTGTAACCGGCGGCGGTGCAAAAGCGTAAGTTCTTTCAGTGGTCCGTGTGGTGCTTGTCATCAGGACCTGGGGCTCGGCCCTGAGCGACTGCACAACATATCCACCTTGGAATGGCTGGACTGGAGGCCTGCTCTGGACCGGGTGCACGGCTGGCGTGATGATGACGGAACCGGTATTGGTCGCATCCATGACCTGACACCCTGCAACCAGGGAGGTCACCGCCACCACAACAATAGAGAGGGCTTTCTTGCTTGGGCGAAATACGCCCGCTGCGGAATTGTTCGCCATGTGTCCCTTGCCTTTGAGTAAAGCCAGGACGCGTTGCGACGCCTGCGCCGCCTCACGTCGTTTCAGTGACCACTCGCACATCACACAAGAATATTAGACATCACTAATTATTAAATTTCATGAAAGCCGTATGGTGGTGTACCCATCGTCTCGTCGTTCTGTCAGAGAGGAATCGAATGCGACCATTTGGCGGTCGGTGCGACGGCAATTCCTGCCGGACTGCTCCGCGCTTTTATAAGCGATTCGCAAGCTTCTTCACAGGCCCGGCAAAAGCAGCCTGCCTGACTCCGACACGCCGCACACGCCGTCACCGATGCCATATGGGGACGCGCCAACGGAGCCAGGAACGGCGTTTCCCGTCATGCCGTGGGCCCAGCCTGGCCAGCCTTAATTCTTGGAATCGACCAACTTACGGGCCTCTTCAAACTGAGCGGCCTTGGTATCACCAGGTTCGAATTTTCGGTGTTCGTCGGAGGGATCCTCGGGAGTTCGTTTGAAACTGTACCATTCCCCGTCCGGATCCTTGCGCTGCTCGATGGTTCCATCCTTGATCTGATGGCTATAGCAGGTACGCTGCTGTTTGCCCTTGTAGCTCTTGGATCGCCAGGCGACATCCATGCACATCTTGCCGTCCTTGGTCACCAGCCACCTGCCCTCGGCGACAGAGGCTGAATCCTGCCCCGACGTCCAGGCCTCGAGGCGTCGATTGCCCCGTGCGAAATAGGCCGCTCCGTTTTTCCACACCCATGTGCGATCGGCATACAGAAGCTGCAACTCATAGGGGGTTGGCACAGTGGCACTGTCCGCTTTTGCAGGTGCGCCGTCTTTGGCGGCGGCCGCGTGGGTCGCTCCCGCGAGGGCCACCTGACCGCAGAAGGCGAAGAGAAACAGCAGCGGCGTGAAACTTGCAGTCCGACGAGGTTCGTTGTGTGGCCGATGGTCGACGCCAAGCGGCGGCAAGCTGGTCGGAGCTATCGGTACAATCGGCGTTGGCATGTCTGTATTGTGGCCCAAGGCAGCGCTGTCGGCGCGACAGGCCTGAGAACTATTTAACAGCCGCGGGAGCTGCGATGTCAACTTTCGCGACGCCCGCTTTCGCCAAAATTAAGGATTGCGTCGTATACTCCTTCACCTTTGACAATCGCGTGTAAAAGCAACATCCGCAGACGTCAGAGAGGATGCGGTTTCAAATGGGCGCCGACCCGGAACTAAATCAGGCCGAGGTTCAGCAATACCCGCGGCAGCCGACTGCTTGGGGCTCGGCTGCTCGCAATTACCTGAACCTCGACACGGCTATCTTGCTGGGGATCCTGTTCATCGCGATCGTGTTCAGGTTCCACAACATAACCTTGCCGCTGGTCGACGTCTTCAGCTGGCGCGAGACAAGCACAGCAATGATGGCCGACAATTTTCAACAGCGTAGCTGGAATATCTTCTTCCCTGAGGTCAGTTGGACCGGGCCCGGGCCGAGTTATCAGGGCCGCGAGTTCCAGATCGTCAGCTATCTGACCGCCCTGCTCTACCAACTCTTCGGCTGGCACGACTGGTTTGGCCGCATGGTTGCGGCCTTCTTCGGTCTGGTCACGGTGTTTTCTCTGCACAGGTTGACGGCGCTATGCTGGGGCGAAACGCATGCCCATGCGGCGGCGCTTGCCTATGCGCTGATGCCGGCGGCGATCATGATCGACAGCTCGTTTCTTCCAGATCCGTCGATGTTGGCCCTGGTGACAACAGGCGTCTGGCTTTTCGCGAGGTACTGGGCCGGCGGCAGCAGCTGGCTTTTGCCGGTTGCCACCGTCAGTTTCTCGCTCGGCGTGCTGGCGAAACCGCCGGGGCTCGCCGCCGGCGCCGTCATTTTCTACCTGATGGTTTGCTGGATTGTCGAGAAGAAGCGAAAGCAGGCGACCAGGGTGTTCCTGTCAGGGCTTTTGAGCCTGGCCATCATCGCCGCATATTTCAGCTGGGCGATCTATCTCGGCCGAACCTATCCGCCATTTCATGTCGCGGGCAGCGGTTATATCTGGGATTCCGGTTTCTGGACATTCTTCAAGGAGAGCTTCTACTTCAAATCGGTGTGGAACACCTCGGTTTGGTGGTTCTACGGCTATCCGTTCATGGTGCTGATCGCGGTGGGCTTCTGGATGCCGCCCCCCGCCGAAAACCAGAAACAACGTACACTTTCGGCCATTCCTTATGTTTGGCTGGTGGCGGCCATGGCCGTCTATCTGGCGGCGGCGCGCGAGATCACCAGCAATCCCTGGAATTACCACATCTTCCATGTCCCGTTGGCGATGTTCTGCGGCCGAGGAGCACTGGTCCTGGCAACTCTGCCATGGGGCAACGCTCCGTCGCCGGCCATGGTCCTGCGCTCGATCTGTATCGTGGCCGTGACGCTGGTGTGGTCGACCTTTCCCCTCGTCAAGACAATGAAGAAGCCGGTTGCCATCAATGGCAAGCTGCTCGGCGAGGAACTGGCGAGATTGGCACAACCGGGTGACCTCGTCGTCGCAATAGCGCCCGAGGTCGGCGATCCAGTGGCTGTCTACTACAGCAGGGCGCGCGGCTGGGTGTTCCCGCCCGGCGGCGGCGATGTCGAATGGTCGAAATTCGTCGCGGACGACGACACCGCGATCGCGCAGCTCGAGGAGTTGCGCGCGCAAGGCGCAGATCTGTTCGGCGCGGCCAAGAACGCCGCCGACAAGCAAGACCTGCTGTTCGTCGAGCATCATAACGGGGTCATCGACTATCTGGACAAGACCGGAACCAAGCTTGTGGATTCCGATGATTTGCTGGTCTATAGGATCACCCGCCCTTGAGAGCCGCGACGGTCGGGGGCCGTGGGTTTTGGACATGCTCCCAGCAGTCGACGGCTCCGCATTTCGTCCGCGGGAGTTCGGCAAGGCGGTGGGCCAGGCGCCGAGTCCGGTTGACGCCATGGGCATCCGGGCACCACGCATTGCCGCCGCCCGGACGAGGCGGCGAAAACCAGCGGAGAATTGGTTGAAAAGAGCAATCTCGATAGTCGCGACGCTGGCCCTGCTGGTCTGGCTCACCAGCGACT
>NZ_RZSJ01000558.1:2852-4038 GCF_003998025.1 Mesorhizobium sp. M8A.F.Ca.ET.021.01.1.1 | reverse complement strand
GCGTCTGGGTCGCGCTCCAGATTCCGTGCAGCAGCGACAGGCCGATGCCGACCGCCACGCCGGTCTCGATGGGCAGCACGACGATGGCCGCCATGGTGATCAGGATCAATGCGAATTCGACCGGCGCTTGCCGGTAGACACTGGCGAAAACCTTCCAGCGCAGAATGTGCTGGGCGACGAACATCAGGACCCCGGCGAGGGCGGCCTGCGGAACATCGGCGAGCAGGCCGCCGCCAAAGGCGCCCAGCGCCACAACGAGCGCCGCGGCAAGGAGGCTCGAGAGTTGCGAGCGGCCGCCCGACTGGGAGACGATTGCCGTGCGTGGTGGGCTGGCGTTGACGGCGAAGGCGCCGAACAGGCTCGACGCGATGCTGCCGGCGCCGACACCAACGAAATCGCGATTGACGTCGGGCGCGTCGCCCTGCGGAGCGAAGGAACGGGACGTGGCGGCCGTCTGCACCATGACGACGATGGCGATCAGCAATGCCAGCGGAACGAGCGCCTGCACGTCGTCGAGACCGGCCAGTGGCAACCCTGCCCGCGGCAGGCCATTCGGCAAGGCACCAAGCACCTCGACGCCATGATCCTTGAGGCCGAAAATGGCGACCGCTGTCGTGGCAAGCACCATGCCGATCAGCGCGCCGGGGATGCGGGCGCTGATAAGCTCGGAAAACAACACGATTGCGAATACCCCAAGGCCGAGCGTCAGGCTCCAGGGGTTGGTGAGATGGAGGCTGCTGGCGATTTCGCCGATGCGCTGCACGGTTTCGCCGCTTTCCGCCGGCAGACCGAGCAGTCCAGGCAATTGTGAAACGATGATATGGACGGCGATGCCTGCCAGAAAGCCAGTCGTGACCGGCACCGAGAGCAGGTCGGCAATCCAGCCGAGGCGAAAGACGCCGCTCAGCATCACGATCAGCCCGACCATCAGCGCCAGCGTGGCGGCCAGCGCCAGATAATGCGGTGAGCCTGATGATGCGAGCAGCGCCAGGCTGCCGGCAAACAAAGGCGTGATGGTCGAATCCGCGCCGGCCGAAAGGTGGCGATTGGCGCCGAACAGCGCAAACGCCACCGAACCGGCGACAAAGGCGAAAAATCCGACCTCGGGCGCAAAGCCGCCGAGCCTGGCTGTCGCCATCTGCTCGGGAATGGCGATCGCGGCCAGTGTGACGCCCGCGATCAGATC
>NZ_RZSJ01000558.1:0-2842 GCF_003998025.1 Mesorhizobium sp. M8A.F.Ca.ET.021.01.1.1 | reverse complement strand
ATCAGATCGCCATTGAAATCCCGGGGCGTCCAACCGTGCAGCGCCCGCAAAGGCAGCCATGAGCTCCAATTCATGGTGATCGCGGCTTTTGCTTGGGGAGTTGGTCCATTACAGGCTTTTGCCTTGGTGGCGGCGAAAAGCGTAACGGCCATATCGTCGCAATTAGCGGTATCCTTTTGAAATTACCACTAAAAATGACACTGGAAAAGTGCCGTGAACATTGGAGTTTCGGCCGTGCTTCCTATATAAGCGGTCAGTGATTCCTGATTAGATTGTGATCCGATTTGACCGACCAAAAGACACCGCGCGGCGCCGACGGCGGCCCCACCGGCATCGAACCCATCTCCATCATCGAGGAGATGCAGAGTTCCTATCTCTCTTACGCCATGAGCGTGATCGTCAGCCGTGCGTTGCCAGATGTGCGCGATGGCCTGAAGCCCGTGCACCGCCGCATTCTCTACGCGGCGCATGAGAGCGGCTACCACTGGAACCGCAAATACGTGAAGTCGGCGCGTCCTGTCGCCGACGTGATGGGTAAATACCATCCGCATGGCGATGCCTCGATCTATGACGCCTTGGTGCGCATGGCGCAGGATTGGTCGCTGCGTGTGCCCTTGATCGACGGGCAAGGCAATTTCGGCTCGATCGACGGCGATCCGCCGGCGGCGATGCGCTATACCGAATCGCGCCTGACCAAGGTCGCGCATGAGCTTCTGGAGGATATCGACAAGGACACCGTCGATTTCCAGGACACTTATGATGCATCGGACACCGAGCCAAAGGTTCTGCCGGCGCGCTTTCCCAATCTGCTGGTCAACGGCTCGGGCGGCATTGCTGTCGGCATGGCGACCAACATCCCGCCGCACAATCTCGGTGAGGTCTGCAACGCCGCCATTGCCGTCATCGACAATCCGGCGATCGACCTGCCGGCGCTGATGGAGATCATTCCGGGCCCTGATTTCCCGACCGGCGGCATCGTGCTTGGCCGCTCCGGCATCTACAGCGCCTATTCCACCGGCCGTGGCTCAATCGTCATGCGCGGCAAGGTCAACATCGAACAGCGCGGCAATGACCGTGAATCGATCATCATCACCGAGGTTCCCTATCAGGTGAACAAGGCCTCGATGATCGAGAAGATGGCCGAACTGGTGCGCGACAAGCGCATCGAGGGCATTTCCGACATTCGTGACGAAAGCGACCGTCAGGGTTATCGCGTCGTCATCGAACTCAAACGTGACGCCGTTGCCGACGTCGTCCTCAACCAGCTCTACCGGTTCACGCCGCTGCAGACATCTTTCGGCGCCAATATGGTGGCTCTGAACGGCGGCAAGCCGGAACTGCTGAACCTGACCGACATGCTGACGGCATTCGTCACCTTCCGCGAGGAGGTGATCAGCCGGCGGACTAAGTTCCTGCTCCGCAAGGCGCGCGACCGCGCCCATGTGCTGGTTGGTCTAGCCATCGCCGTCGCCAACATCGACGAAGTGATCAAGCTTATCCGCACCGCGCCGGATCCGCAGTCGGCGCGCGAGCAGTTGATGGAGCGGCGCTGGCCTGCGGGTGACGTTGAATCGCTGATCCTGCTGATTGACGATCCACGCCATCGCATCAACGAGGACGGCACCTACAATCTGTCCGAGGAACAGGCGCGCGCCATCCTCGAACTGCGCCTGCAGCGCCTGACAGCGCTGGGCCGCGACGAAATCGCCGATGAGTTGAACACGATCGGCGACGAGATCAAGGACTACCTCGACATCCTGTCGTCTCGCGCGCGTATTCAGCAGATCGTCAAGGACGAACTCGCCGCCGTGCGCGACGAGTTCGGCACGCCACGCCGCACCGAGCTCACCGACGGTGGCGCGGACATGGAAGACGAGGACCTGATCCAGCGCGAGGACATGGTCGTGACGGTGAGCCATTCCGGCTACATCAAGCGCGTGCCGCTTTCGCTCTACCGGGCGCAGCGCCGCGGCGGCAAGGGCCGCTCCGGCATGTCGACCAAGGAAGAGGATTTCGTCACCCGGCTGTTCGTCGCCAACACGCACACGCCGGTGCTGTTCTTCTCCTCGCGCGGCATCGTCTACAAGGAAAAGGTCTGGCGCCTGCCGATCGGCAACCCGCAGTCACGCGGCAAGGCACTGATCAACATGCTGCCGCTGGAGCAGGGCGAGCGCATCACCACGATCATGCCGCTGCCCGAGGACGAGACGAGCTGGGGCGAACTCGATGTGATGTTCGCCACCACGCGGGGCACCGTGCGCCGCAACAAGCTTTCCGACTTCGTCCAGGTCAACCGCAACGGCAAGATCGCCATGAAGCTGGAGGAGGAGGGCGACGAGATCCTCGGCGTCGAGACCTGCACCGACAATGACGACGTGCTTTTGACCGCCAGCTCGGGACAGTGCATCCGCTTCTCGGTCGGTGACGTGCGCGTCTTCCAGAGCCGAAACTCGGTCGGCGTGCGCGGCATCACCATGGCTGACACCGACCGCATCATCTCAATGTCGGTGATCGAGAATGTCGATGCGCCGCCGGCTGAACGCGCCGCCTACCTTAAGCGTGCCGCGGCCGAACGGCGGCTTGCCGCGGGCATCGCCGCCGGTGAAGAGGAAGAGATCGCGCTGACCAATGAAGAGGTCGGCGAGGAGACGGAGCTTTCCGACGAGCGCTACGAGTTCCTCAAGGCGCATGAGCAGTACGTGCTGACGGTCACCGAATACGGTTACGGTAAGCGCTCTTCGTCCTATGATTTCCGCCTGACTGGACGCGGCGGCAAGGGCATCCGCGCCACAGACGTGTCGAAGACGGCCGAAATCGGCCGTCTTCGACACGTCTGTGGCGC
>NZ_RZSJ01000557.1:0-4041 GCF_003998025.1 Mesorhizobium sp. M8A.F.Ca.ET.021.01.1.1 | reverse complement strand
GCGCGATGTGGTCGTAGCCGGCGAGCGCGGCATAGGCCACCACCGAACTCAAGCCTGCCAGCATCCAGCCGCGGGCCGGAATGGCCGCCAGCCCGTCCCAGACGTCGTCGAGCGAGATACCGCGCAATTCATGCCAGAGCAGCAGCAGCGAGAAAATCACCGCGCCGATGCCGACGATCGGCCAGAAATAGCGTTTCCAGTTCATTGCCCGACCGTCATGCGTTGCCTGTCCGCTTCCTTTTCTGTCGAGAGGCCGACCGCGCCCCGAATTCCCCATTCATTTCAGAAATGCCTCATTGAAGCCGGCTATTCAACCGCGAACACTTGTCGCGCCTGATGCCGGCGAGGCCTGCCTGCACCGGGCGCGGCGCGAGAACGCCTGCAAGCGGCGAGGGAACCGGCTCGACGGGCGCGGTCTCCGCTGGCGTCGCGTTATCAATCCAGCCTTGCGGGTACATTACGGAGCGCAGCAAAAAGGCGGGGTTGCGCGCCCAGCCGGCAAAATTCGGCAAGCGGCTCTTGGTGATCGGGCGCGGCACTGTTAGTCTGGCGGCAACTTGAAACATGCCAAAGCGCCTGCTGCGTCCGTCACCGGTTCGCGCGGCGCCGGAAGGAACGACAGTGGAAGACCGCGACACCGGCGCAGGCGCGCCGGAGGTGGGCGCGTCCAGCGCTTCTCCGGGGTCATCAGGCCCGGGGACGGCCGGTTGGCAGCAACGCCGCCCGACGGAGCCTCGCTCCGTGAATGGGCAGGTGGGCGACGCAACCCAGAAAGGCAAGCCCAAGAAACGGCGCAAGCGAAGGCGCGGGCGCAAGGTTTTTGCGCGCGACGATGTGCGCCCCGAGGACAATCGATCGCCGCTGCAAGGCAAGGCCGCTACCGCGGCAGTCGACCTGAAGCCTGTTGCCGCTGCGGCGATCTCGCCCGTCGTTCCAGCGCCACGCCCCGAACAAGGCAACCGCAGGCCGCCGGTGCACGAGCTTCCGGTTTTCGCGGCGCTGGATCTCGGCACCAACAATTGCCGGCTGCTGGTCGCCGTTCCCACCCGTCACGGCCAGTTCCGCGTCATCGACGCCTTCTCGCGCATCGTCAGGCTGGGCGAGGGGCTCACCGCCAATGGCCGGCTCGGCCAGCCGGCGATGGACCGCGCGGTCGAGGCGCTGAAGGTCTGCGGTGACAAATTGCGCGGCCGCAAGATCAGGAAGGCAAGGCTGATCGCCACCGAAGCCTGCCGCACCGCCGAAAACGGCGTCGAGTTCCTCGATCGCGTCGAACGCGAAGCCGGCCTGAAGCTCGAGATCATCGATCGCCAGACCGAAGCCCGCCTTGCGGTTTCCGGCTGCGGCTCGCTGGTCGAGCGCGACACGCAAGGCGTCGTCCTGTTCGACATCGGCGGCGGCTCCTCCGAGATCGCGCTGATCGATCTCAGCGGCCGCCGCTCGCCGCGCCTTGCCAACCATATCGTCTCATGGACATCGCTGCCGGTCGGCGTCGTGTCATTGGCGGAACGCTTTGGCGGCCGCACCGTGACGCGCGAGATCTTCACCGCCATGGTCGACGACGTCGCCGGCAGGCTGGCTACTTTCGATGGCCGCGACCGGCTGAGCCATCTCAAGGCCAGCCCGAATTTCCATCTGCTCGGCACTTCGGGCACGGTGACGACGCTGGCCGGCGTCCATCTCGATCTCGAGCGCTACGACCGCCGGCGGGTCGACGGCCTGTGGATGGACCGCGACAGCGTCGACCGCATGGTGGAGAGACTGGTCGGCTGGGATTTCCAGCAGCGCTGCGCCAACCCCTGCATCGGCGCCGACCGCGCCGATCTGGTGCTTGCCGGCTGTGCGATCCTAGAAGCGATCCGCGCCGTCTGGCCGTCGGAGCGGCTGCGCGTCGCCGACCGTGGCCTGCGCGAAGGCATATTGAGCGAACTGATGGCCGATGACGGCGTCTGGCGCAACGATGGGCGTGCTAGGGCATGATCATGCTCAAACAAGAAATCAGGCAATGACCAAGAAACCGGAAAAACCAGGTTCGGCGAGCATTCGCGTGCTGAAGACGCGGATCAAGAAGAAAAGCGGCCTGAAGGAATCGTCACGCCGCTGGCTGCAGCGCCACATCAACGATCCCTATGTCCAACGCTCGAAAGCCGATGGCTATCGTTCCCGCGCGGCCTACAAGCTGATCGAGATCGACGACAAGCACCATCTCTTGAAGCCCGGCATGAAGGTGATCGACCTGGGTGCCGCCCCCGGCGGCTGGTGCCAGGTCGCGGCCGCGCGCACGAAATCGACGGCCGAAAACCCGCATGTCATCGGCATCGATTATCTGGAAATGGACGCCGTGCCCGGTGCGCCGGTGCTGCTGATGGATTTTCTCGATCCGCAGGCTCCGCAAAAGCTGGCCGAGGCGCTGGGCGGCGACCCGGATGTCGTGCTGTCCGACATGGCGGCGCCGACCACCGGCCACAAGCGGACCGACCACATCCGCACCATGCATCTGTGCGAGGTGGCGGCCGATTTCGCGCTGTCGGTCCTGAAGCCCGGCGGCCATTTCCTGGCCAAGACCTTCCAGGGCGGCGCCGAAAACGAACTGCTCTCGATGCTCAAGAAGAATTTCCGCTCCGTCCACCACGTCAAGCCACCGGCGTCGCGCGATGAATCGGTGGAGCTTTATCTCTTGGCCAAGGATTTTAAGGGGCGAGAGGCTGGTCCGCCGTCAGGCGGATCGGAACGTCCAGTGGACGTTCCGAAGGGCTCGAGCGCCCGGAGCCATGGCGAAGGGCCGGGGGACGCAGACGGCTGAGTTGGCCGCTTCACTCTCCAGGCGATCTCACCGGTTCCAGCGTCTTGGGCGTCGTCAGCCGGCCATGGCCTGACACGGCGTTGCCGGCATCGGGTGCCAGCCGCATGAACGACAGTGACGCCGCCGCCGATACCGCCGCCACGATGAAGAAGGCGGTATGGAAATCGCCCAGCGTCAGCGGGCCGCCATGGATCGAGGTCGAGACTTCCAGAACACCGCCGGCGAGCGCCACGCCGAGCGCGATCGAGAGCTGCTGGAACACCGCCGTGATCGGCGTCGCCTTGCTGGTATCCTCGGCCGAAACCTCGGCATAGGACAGTGCGTTGACACCGGTGAAGAACATCGAACGGATAAAGCCGCCGACCAGCAAAATGGCCAGCATCAGCGCGTAAGGCGTTTCGGGGGTGAAGAGGCCGTAGATGGCGATCGATGCGGCGGCGACCAGCGAGCCGGCGATCAGCACGCGGCGGAAGCCGACGACACGGAAGATCAGCGCGGTGACGAATTTCATGCCGATGGCGCCGATCGCGGAGACGAAGGTGATCATGCCGGACTGGAATGGGGTCAGCCCGAAACCGATCTGGAACATCAGCGGCAACAGGAACGGCACCGCTCCGATGCCGATGCGAAACAGGCTGCCGCCAAGCACCGACGAGCGGAACACCTGGTTGCGGAACAGCTCAAGCGCCAGCAGCGGATTTCTGGCGCGGCGCGCATGCATCAGGTAGAGCGCGCCCGACAGCAGCCCCACCGCGACCGTGATGAAGCCGGTGGCCGGCGGCAGATAAGGCAGGCTGACCACCGACAGGCCGAACACGACGCCGGATGCGGCAAGCCCGCTCAACACGAAGCCGATGAAATCGAGCGGCGGCGTCTCGGTTGCTTCGGTTTCCGGCAGGAAGCGTGTGGCCAGCCAGATGCCGATCAGGCCGATCGGCACGTTGATCAGGAAGATCCAGTGCCACGTAAAATAGGTGGTGATAAAGCCACCGATCGGCGGACCGACCAGCGGGCCGACGAGTGCTGGAACGGTCAGCCAGGACATGGCGGCGACCAGGTCGCTCTTGGGCGTGGCGCGCACCAGCACCAGGCGCCCGACCGGGGTCATCATGGCGCCGCCAATGCCTTGCAGGAAGCGCGACACCACGAAGGCCGGCAGCGAACCGGACAACGCGCAGGCAACCGAACCGGCAATGAACACCGCGATCGCCGCGCGAAAGATGTTCTTGGCGCCGAAG
>NZ_RZSJ01000556.1:0-4041 GCF_003998025.1 Mesorhizobium sp. M8A.F.Ca.ET.021.01.1.1 | reverse complement strand
AATCGGTCTCGTGGCCGACCGCCGAGATCACCGGAATGCCCGAGGCGGCGACGGCGCGGGCGAGTGCCTCGTCGTTGAAGCCCCACAGATCTTCCAGGCTGCCGCCACCGCGCGCGACGATCAAGAGATCGGGACGCTGGATAGGGCTGTCCCATGCCAGCGCGTTGAAACCGGTCACGGCATTGGTCACTTCCGCACTCGCCGTGTCGCCCTGCACGCGCACCGGCCAGACCAGCACATGCAGCGGAAAGCGGTCCTTGATGCGGTGGATGATGTCGCGGATGACCGAGCCGGTCGGCGAGGTGACGACGCCGATGACGCGGGGCATGAACGGCAGCCGGCGTTTGCGGCCCGCATCGAAAAGCCCTTCCGCCTGCAGTCGGCGCTTGCGCTCCTCGAGCAGCGCCATCAGCGCCCCGGCGCCGGCCGGCTCCAGATTGTCGATGACGATCTGGTAGTTGGACTTGCCGGGATAGGTGGTGAGTTTGCCGGTGGCGATCACCTCCATCCCTTCCTCGGGACGGAATTTCAGCCGGCTCATCGTGCCTTTCCACACCACGGCGTCGAGCCGGGCGCGGTCGTCCTTCAGCGCGAAATAGGCGTGACCCGAGGAATGCGGCCCGCGATAGCCCGAAATTTCGCCGCGCACCCGCACATTGCCGAAGACGTCCTCGACCGTGCGCTTCAGCGCGCCCGATATCTCGCTCACCGTGTATTCGGTGGCGTTGGTGCGTGATTCGGATGCTGCTTCGCTCATTGGCCGATTGGGGGCTGGTTGAGCGCCGACGTCAAGGCGGCCATGTCAGCCCCGATATTGATGATCCGCATCTACCAGCCCGGCAGGATCTGGTTCGGCTTGCTCCGCTTCATCTTGGCGAAGGCGAGGGCCGCGAAGTCGAACGTTCCCGTTTCCTCGCCAAGCGGGATCGAGATGTTGTCCAGGCTTTCCGAAATATGGCGGGCAAGCGCATCGACAATCTCCGGCCGCGAGGTCTGGCCGCGCATGATGCCGATGCGGCAGTCCGGCAGGGCGCCGAAGCCATCGGCTTCGCCCAGCACCCGCATGCCAGGCCTGAGCGCGCATTCCGGCAGCACCGAGACCGCCAGGCCGGACAGCACGGCCGCGGTGATCACGGTCGCCGAGAAGCTGGTGAACAGGATGCGGTAGTCGCGGTTCTGCTGGTCCAGCACGTCGACGGCGGCGCGCCGCCAGATGCAGTTCGGCCGGCCGAAGGCCATCGGCAGGATTTCCTGCTCGTGCGTCGCGTGGTTGGCCGAGGATACCCACAGCAGCGGCTCACGTCGCACGACTTCCGACTGGCCGCGCACATCATTGTGCGTCACCAGCGCCAGGTCGAGATTGCCGCGCTTGATGTGTTCGACCAGTCCCGGCGTCGGCTCGCAGATGACGGTCAGTTCGACGCGCGGATTGGAGCGGGTGAAACGTGCCATGATTTCCGGCAGGAAACGATCTGCATAGTCGTCCGGCGTGCCGATGCGGATCGTGCCTTCGAGCCGCTGGTCGTCGAAGGCGGCGAGCGTCTCGCGGTTGAGATAGAGCAGCCGCCTTGCATAGGAGAGCAGCTTGTCGCCTTCCTCCGTCAGCCGGTTGGTGCGCCCCTCCTTCTCGAACAGCGGCTTGCCGATCCGCTCCTCCAGCCGGCGCATCTGCATCGACACCGCCGACTGGGTTCGGTGCACTTCTTCCGCTGCGCGCGTGAAGCTGCCAGTGTCGGCGATCGAGATGAAGGTCTGCAATTGATCGAGATCGAGCGGCGCTTTCATCGACATGATCCATCACTAGTGTTGATGCCAAAGATTAAAAACATTCGTTGGATTAATCAATCGGTCGATGGCAAATTCGCATTGTCCACATGAAGGCATGTGAATCGAAGCCGGAACGGCCGCTGTCGCCAGCGCCGATCGTCGGGTTTCGTCTGTTCGAGTCTGAAGGAGACCGACATGACCACGATCGATTTCGCCACCGAGACCTCGCGCATCACTTCGCGTCCGTCCGTTGCGGCGCGCGTGGTCAACACGGCCTTCAATATCTACCGCGCCTGGAAAAACCGCCGTGCTTTCTACCGCCTGGGCGAGATGTCGGATGCCGAGCTTGCCGATATCGGCCTGACGCGCGCCGACCTGCATGTCGCGATCGACGTGCCGTTCGGCCGCGATCCGACGGCAATCCTGCGTGAGATCGCCAGCGACCGCGTGGAAACGATCGAGGATATCGCCCGCAAGGTAGCCTGATTGGTTCAGTTTCGGTCTTGTTGAACCTTTCTGCGGTTCAGCGCGACCAAGGTTCATGCAGGCTCCCCACTCCCTGCCGGTTCCCCGCCGGCCTGCCTGCACGCTGCCCGGTCCTCCCAAGGACCGGGCTTTTCTTTTCTAGCTTGCCGGGAAATGGCTTTGGCCTGACGCCTATCGCCGGTCCATGTCTCGCTTGAACTGGTCGAAGATCGTTTCCACGCCCTTCTGGTAGTCGTCACGCTGCTGGGCGCCGGTCTCGAACATCTTGCCGAAAATGTCGTCGAACGGGTTCCGAGGCCGGCCGCTTGGATTGACCTGCGGCTGTGGTGCCTGGCGCGGCTGCGGCTGCGGCGCTTCAGGCTGTGGCCCCGGCTGCCCGCCGGGCAGGCCGAAGCCTCCGCCTCCGCCTTGCCGCAGCATCTCCTCGAAGATTTTCCCAAGCGGGTTGTCGCCGTATGGGCTCTGCGTCTGCTGGGGCTGGGGTCGGCTTTGTGGTTGCTGTGGCGCGCCGCCGCCGAACATATCCTGCAGCACCTTGCCGAGCGGATTGTCGCCATAGGGATTTGGCGCCGGCTGCGGCTGGCTTTGTGGTTGCGGTGAGCCGCCGCCGAACATGTCCTGCAAGACCTTGCCGAGCGGGTTGTCCATGGGGTTCTGAGGCGACGGCGCCTGGCGCTGTTGTGGCGCCGGCGCCTGCATGCCGCCCTGCCGCATCATCTGCTCGATGATCTCGCCCAGTGGATTGTTGCCGCCGCCACCCAGACCAGCCGCTGCCTGCATCTGGCTTGTCGTCTGCTTGAACAGTCCGCCCATTACCATCGACGCGATCGCGGGCAGCATCTGTTGCAGCACTTGCTGGCTGACGCCGCTCGCCTGCGCCGCCTGGCTGGCCACGGCACGCGACAAATCCTTCGACCCGAACAGATGGCCCAGAATGCCGTTGCCCTCGTCGACGCCTTGCGGTGAGAAGGCGCGCGTCGCGTCCTCGAAATACTTGGCGTGCTGGCCGCTTGCCATCGCCGTCATGAAGGCGCCGAGCCCATAGGGATCGGCGGTGTTGCGCTGCAACCCTTGTGAAAAGGCCGGCAGCAGTGCGGCGACCGCCGCCTGTGTCTGCTGCAGCGAAAGCCCGTATTGTTGGGCAAGCGCCTGCATGCCGTTGCCGTTCTGGGCCTGCGTCAGCATGTCGAACAAGGTAGGCATCGGCTTCTCCTCCGGGAAATCCTCGAAGAGAGCCTAATTCGTTTCAACGCCCGATTGAAGCGGCTTTTGCCGCCCGTCAGCGCGCGGGGTTAATAGGCATATTCCATGAATACAGGCTCGATCGAGCCACCCCAGCGCGTGTGATAGGCCGACAGCATCTCCTCGGCGCTGGTGGTGCCGCGCGCCACGACCTCGTCGAGCGTGTTCAGGAACGAGGTTTCGTCGTAGCCGTCGCGGTTCTTCTTGCCGCGGTTCTTCAGCCCGGTGCGCGAAATGGTCATGACGTCGCGGGCGACCTCGCGCAGCGTGGTGTTGCGGAAGGGTGCGGAAATGCCGAGTTCAGGCACGGCATTGCGCATCGCCAGCACTTCCTTGTAGGTCCAGCTCGACGTCAACGCCTCGGCGGCATCGAGCGCCGCCTCGTCGTAAAGCAGGCCGACCCAGAAAGCCGGCAGCGCGCAGATGCGCCGCCAGGGGCCGCCATCGGCGCCGCGCATTTCCAGGAAACGCTTCAGCCGCACGTCGGGGAACAAGGTCGACAGGTGGTTCGCCCAGTCGCCCATCGTCGGCAGCCCGTCCGGCCCT
>NZ_RZSJ01000555.1:0-4044 GCF_003998025.1 Mesorhizobium sp. M8A.F.Ca.ET.021.01.1.1 | reverse complement strand
TCGGTCATGAACTGCTCGTGCACGCAGGTGAACAAATCGTCGCGCAAAAATCCCTGCTTCACCAGCCGCTGCTCGGGCGCGACATTCACCGGATTGGTGTTCTGGATGAGCATGGCCGTCACCGGCGGTCCGCCGTAGAGCGCGTCGCTGGCGCCGGTCAGCACCGGGCCGATGCGCGAGTGATCGAGATAGCGGATCGAGGGATCGCGCATTCTTGAGCCTTCCAGCACATCCTGATTGAGCTTGAAGATGCCGGAATTGGAATGGAAGGCGCCGCCGCCCTCATACTGCCAGGCGCCGGTGACCGCGGCGATGCATGACGCCGCATGCATGTTGACCGCGCCGTTGCGCTGGCGCGCAAAGCCGTAGCCGAGCCGGAAATAAGTCTTTTTCGTCGTGCCGACGAGCCGGGCGAAGGCCTCGATCTCGGCGACCGTCAAACCGGTGATATCAGCCGCCCACTCCGGCGTGCGGGTGCGCAGATGCGCTTCAAGGCCCAGAGGGTCGTCGGTGTATCTTTCGAGATAGGCGCGGTCGGCCAGGCTTTCTCTGAACAGGACATGCATGACAGCACAAGCCAGCGCGCCGTCGGTGCCGGGCTTCAGCACCAGGCCCATGTCGGCCTGTTTCATGGTGGCGTTTTCATAGACGTCGATGACGACGATTTTCGCGCCGCGTTCCTTGCGCGCCTTGATGGCGTGGGTCATGACATTGACCTGCGTGACCACCGCATTGGTGCCCCAGATCACGACGCAATCGGATTTGGCCATTTCTCGCGGATCGGGACCGCGCAAGGCGCCCGCCCCCATCATCCAGCCGGTCCAGGCGAGATTGGTGCAGATCGAGCCGAAGAAGCCCGAGTACTTCTTCACATGCCGCAGCCGGTCGATGCCGTCGCGCTGCACCAGCCCCATCGTGCCTGCGTAATAGTAAGGCCAGACCGTCTCCGATCCGTACTTCTCCTCGGCCGCGATGAAATTCTCGGCAACGAGGTCGAGTGCGGCTTCCCAGCTTGCCTCCTGCCAGACGCCCCCGCCCTTGGCGCCCTTGCGCACCAGCGGCTTCAGCAAACGGTCGGGATGATGGACGCGGTCGGCATAGCGGGCGACCTTGGCGCAGACGACCCCGGCCGTATAGGTATTGGACTTGGCGCCATGGACGCGGCCGATGCGGTTGCCGTCAAGCAGTTCGACCTCAAGCGCGCAGGTCGACGGGCAATCATGCGGACAGGCCGAATGGCCAATGCGGAGCTTCGCGTGCTGGTTCATGCCATTTGTCTAGCGGGTTTTGACGGTGGCGTGTAGGGCCAGATGATTAGCCAATCTCCCCCACGAGGGGGGAGATTAGCTCTACTCCGCCGTCCCTTCCTCATATTCCGCCGACATGGTCAGCCATTTTTCCTCATGGCCGGCCAGCGTCTGGGCAAGCTGCGAGCGTTCCTTGGCGAGCCTGGTCGCAGTCGACGGATCCTTCTCGTAGACCGCCGGGTCGGACAGTTCGTCCTCGATACCGTCGATGCGCTTGCGGATACGGTCCATCAGCGCCTCGGTGGCGCGGATTTCCTTGGCCAGCGGCTCGAAGGCGGCGCGGCGTGCTGCCGCGTCGCGGCGGCGATCGGCTTTTGATGCCTTGTCGGCCTCGCGCTTGCCGCGGCGGTCGCCGGAGACGCCGGTCACCAGCGTCTTGTAGTCCTCGAGGTCGCCGTCATAGGGATTGACCGCACCATCCTTGACCAGCCACAGCCGGTCAGCCGTCGCCTCGAGCAGATGGCGGTCGTGCGAGATCAGGATGACGGCGCCGGGAAATTCATTCAGCGCATGGATCAGCGATTCGCGGCTGTCGATGTCGAGGTGGTTGGTCGGCTCGTCGAGGATGAACAGGTTCGGACCCTCGAAGGCCGACAGGCCCATCAGAAGGCGCGCCTTCTCGCCACCGGACAGATCCTTGGCGGGCGTGTTCATCTTCTCGGTGGTGAGACCGAACTGGGCGACGCGGCCGCGCACCTTGGATTCCGGCGCCTCCGGCATCAGCCGGCGGACATGCTCATAGGCATTCTCCTCGGGGCGCAGATCGTCGAGCTGGTGCTGGGCGAAGATCGCCACCTTCAGCCCGGGCGCCACCGTCATGGTGCCGGTTTCCTGCTTCAGGCGACCCGACAGCAATTTGGCGAAGGTCGACTTGCCGTTGCCGTTGGCGCCGAGCAGCGCGATGCGGTCGTCGGCGTCGATGCGCAGCGTCATCTTCTTCAGGATCGGCTGGCCCTCGGTATAACCGACATTGACGTTGTTCAGCGCAACGATCGGCGAGGCCACCGTCTTCACAGGTTCGGGGAAAGAGAACGGCCGCACCGTGTCGTTGACGATGGCCGAGATCGGCTTCATCTTTTCCAACGCCTTGATGCGCGACTGCGCCTGTCTTGCCTTGGAGGCCTTTGCGCGAAACCGCTCGACGAAGGATTCCATATGCTTGCGGGCGGCTTCCTGCTTGACCCGGCCCTTTTCCTGCAACTCCTTCTGCTCGGTGTACTGGCGCTCGAACTGGTCGTAACCGCCGCGCCAGAAGGTCAGCTTCTTCTGGTCGAGATGAACGATCGAGTTGACGGCGCGGTTGAGCAGATCGCGATCGTGCGAAATCAGGAGCACGGTGTGCGGATACTTTGAGACGTAGTTTTCCAGCCACAGCGTGCCTTCGAGGTCGAGATAATTGGTCGGCTCGTCGAGCAGCAGGAGATCCGGCTCGGAAAACAGTACGGCGGCCAACGCCACGCGCATACGCCAGCCGCCGGAGAAGGACGAGGCCGGACGCCGCTGCGCGGCGTCGTCGAAGCCGAGGCCGGCGAGGATGGTGGCCGCGCGCGACTCGGCCGAATGAGCATCGATGTCGGCCAGCCGCATGTGGATGTCTGCGATGCGGTGCGGATCGGTCGCCGTCTTTTCCTCTTCGAGCAGCGCCGTGCGTTCGAGATCGGCCTTGAGCACGATCTCGATCAGCGGGTCCTCGGTTCCAGGCGCTTCCTGCGCCACCTGGCCGATGCGCGTATTCTTCGGCAGGCTGATCGAGCCTGTCTCGGAGGGAAAATCGCCTGTTATGGCCTTGAACAGCGTCGTCTTGCCGGTGCCGTTGCGGCCGACGAGACCGGCCTTGGTGCCGGCCGGCAAGGTGAGCGAGGCGTGGTCGAGAAGCAAGCGCCCCGCCATGCGGAGTGAAAGGTCATTGATGATAAGCATGGCCGCGCTTTTGCACTGGACATCAACGCTTCGCAAGACCTTGCGGGCCAGTTGGCCGCACAAGGCCTGGAAACGGCGCGCACAATGCGCCGCCAGAGCAGGCGATCAGTGACCTGCGATACCGGCCAGAAAGGCCTCAGGCAGTGGCCTTGCCACGCTTTGTCACCTTGGCCACGACCGCCGGCGCAGCGACCGGCTTGCGGCCAAGTCCCGTCGATTTCGCCAGCGCCGACCGGGTCGCCGAGTAATTCGGCGCGACCATCGGATAGTCCGGCGGCAAGCCCCATTTGGCCCGATAGTCATCCGGGCTCAAACCGTAGTCCGTCCTGAGGTGTCGCTTGAGCGACTTGAACTTCTTTCCGTCCTCCAGGCAGATGATGTAGTCGGGAAACACCGACTTTTTCGGATTTACGGCCGGAACAAGGCTCGGGCTTTCCACGACGGCCGCACCAGCCAGCTTTCGGACCGAGGCGCTGACGCTGGCAATCAGGTCAGGCAGGCCGGAAGCCGGAAGCGGATTGTTGCCTACATAGGCCGAGACAATATCGGCGGTCAGCTCGATAACGGTCTTATCCTCGATATTTGACAATTCTTTCACCCTATCTGCGACAAAGTCATCTACCCCAGTAAAGACTTTTGTCGATGTATCTCTTTAACCGCGCCCCCAACGGGCCGCCAAATCCCAAAACGAATCAAGACTTGACATCAACTACTTTTATGAGAAATCGACGTCGTGCAAATTAGAAAATCTAATACTTGGAGGTGGCAGACTTGGTTGGGCGGCTGTCGGCCAATATCTCAAGAATACGCTTCCAGC
>NZ_RZSJ01000554.1:0-4044 GCF_003998025.1 Mesorhizobium sp. M8A.F.Ca.ET.021.01.1.1 | reverse complement strand
GGATCATGCCGCCGCCGATGAAGCCCTGCACGGCGCGGTAGACGATCATCTGGTCGATGTTGGTGGCGGTCGCGGCCAGCGCGCTGGCCGCGGTGAAGCCCGCGGCCGCGACGGTGAACAGCACGCGCGTCGACAGCATCCGGCTGAGGAAGCCCGACAGCGGGATCATGACCACCTCGGCGATCAGATAGGCTGTCTGCACCCACGGGATCTCGTCGGAACTGGCGCTGAGGCCGGCCTGGATTTCGGCCAGCGAGGCCGAGACGATCTGGATGTCCAGGATCGCCATGAACATGCCGAACACCATCGCCAGGAAGGCAATGACGCGTCGCGTCGAAATCGTGTCGGGAACCGCCGGCATGGCCGGTGGCGATCCTGCGGTGATGGTTGCGGTTGCCATGTCCTAAGCCTCCTTGAGGCAGGCCGGGCGGCCAGGTGCTTCAATCAGCCACCAAGCCGCCCTCCGAAAAGCGATTAGTTACTGGTCGCGGCAGGCGCCGTGCGGCTGTCGACGGCGACGACGACGCTCAAGCCCGCGCGCAGCTTGCCGGTTTTCAGCGCATCGGCCGGCACGTCGATGCGGACCGGCACGCGCTGCACCACCTTGGTGAAGTTGCCGGTGGCGTTTTCCGGCGGCAGCAGCGAGAACACCGCGCCCGACGCCGGCGCCAGCGAGGAGACGGTTCCCTGGATGGGGTGGCCGTCGATGGCGTCCACCGAGATGTTGACCTTTTCGCCGGGAACCAGCCGGGCAAGCTGCGTCTCCTTGAAGTTGGCGACGATGTAGAGCTTGTCCATCGGCACGACCACGGCGAGCTTCTGGCCGGGGCTGACCAGATCGCCCTGTTCGACGGAGCGGTTGCCGACGACGCCGTCATACGGCGCCTTGAGCACGGTGAAAGAGAGATCGCGCGCGGCCTTGTCGCGGCCGAGCTGCAAGGAGGCAAGCGTGCTCGCCGATTCGGCACGCTGTGCCTCGAGCACGCCGATATTGGCCTGCGCAGCGGCGATCTGCGCGTCGGCGCCGACGAGAGCGGCCTTGGCCTGGTCGAGCGCGGTCTGGGCGTCGTCCAGCTGTGCCTGCGTGCCGACATGCGTCTTGACCAGTTGCGCGGCGCGCTGCTGGGCGCGGCCGGCATTGTCGGCGGCGGCCTGGTCGGCGACCTTCTGCGCCTGCGCCTGCTGCAGGGAGGCCTGCGCGGCCTTGGTCTGCGCGTCGATGCGGTCGAGCGTCTTGGCCAGCGTGGCGATCTGCGCCTCGGCCTGGGCAACGGCGATCTTGTAGTCGCCGGCATCGATCGTCAGCAGCGGATCGCCGGCCTTGACCTGCTGGTTCTCGCTGACCAGGAGCTGATCGACATAGCCGGAAATTTTTGGCGAGACGAACGCCATGTCGGCCTGGACATAAGCATCGTCCGTGGAGATCATGAAGCGGCCCGTGGTCCAGTAATCATAGCCGTACCAGGCGCCGCCGCTCAAAAGGGCAAGGCCGATGATCGGCAGCAGGAAAGAGCGCACCGAGCGCTTCTTCTTGGCCGGAGCTTCAGTATCCGGCGGCGGTGCGACGACTGGCTGGACATGCACATCGGGCGCTTCCGTCGCCGGGGCAACCTTGGCGTTGGGGAAAGGGCGGACTTCGGCGGTGACGGACGTATTCGAGGACATGACATCTCTCTAAAGTTATAATACTGAACCGTTCGGTTCGATCTGGGCGTTGACATAGCGCGTAAAGAGGACCATATCAAGGGGCAATCGAACCGGTTGGTTCGAATTATTTTCGGGGTGTGATTTTTATGGTTGAGACTGTGCGCAACGCCGAAGCCGACCAGTGCGAGGATCTGCTCGATGGTCTGCGCCGTGGCCGCCCGGCAGCCGGACAGGATCCGGTCAAGCGCAGCCAGATCATCGACGGTGCCCGCCGCGTCTTCATCGAAAAGGGCTTCGAGGCCGCCTCGATGAACGACATCACGCGCGAGGCCGGTGTCTCCAAGGGCACCATCTATGTCTACTTCGCCAACAAGGAAGAGTTGTTCGAGGCGCTGATCGAGGAAGAGCGCGGCACCATCTTCAAGAACATGTACGACATGCTCGACCGCGCCGACGATTTGCGCCAGACGCTGGTCAAGTTCGGCAAGGTCCTGTCGATGAAGATCACCTCGGCCAGGGTCATCCAGGCGCAGCGCACGGTCATCGGCGCCTCCGACAGGATACCCGACATGGGCGCGCGTTTTTACGAACGCGGGCCCAAGCGCGGCCATGACAAGGTGGTGGTCTTCCTCAACGCCGCCGTCGAGCGCGGCCTGCTCGAGATCGACGATGTCGACCTCGCCGCCTATCAGTTCACCGAACTGTGCCTGGCCGGTCTTTTCCGGCAGTGCATCTTCGCCTACCGCACCAAGGCACCGACCCAGGACGAGATCGATCACATTGTCCGGTCGGGCGTCGGCATGTTCCTCAAGGCCTACGGCACCGAAAGGCTGGCAGAGGAAGAAAACAGCTCACACTCGCCCTGACAGGAATCTCCGAAACGGCCGTCCAGTGGCCGATTTTTTGCGGAGGGCGGCTTGACCTCAAGGCGCGGAGCGTCAACGTCTGGATCTGGGTAGAACCGATCATTCGGCGGAATGGTTCTCGTTCGCGAGCGTGAAGGCAGATCGGGATGGGCGTTCCGAAGCTCCAGAATCAGATGCGACGCATCGTGGCGGACTTCAACGCCGGTCGCCACGAGCAGGCACGGCTGCTTTGCGGGGAGGCTCTTCGCGAGGCGGCTGACGACCCTGCCCTCAACCACCTTATGGCTGCCGTTCTTTTCGCCAAGGGAGAGATATCGGAAGCCCGCGCCCATATCCAGGCAAGTCTGGCGATCCGGGCTGACAACGCATCCGCCCAATTGCTCGCCGGCCGCTTGGCGCGGGCGGTACGGGATTTTGACCAAGCACTGTTCCATCTCGCGCGCGCGGCGGAATTGGCGCCTGGCGCCGCTGTGCTCATCGAGCAGGGGCGCACGCTCGACGAGGCAGGCGACCGGGCCCATGCGCTCGAGGTATGGCGACAGCTGACACTTGCCGATCCCTTTTCGGCGGAGGCGGCAGCACGCCTGGGCCGCATGCTGTTCGAGGACGGAATGCCCGCCGATGCGGCACCCTTGCTGGAGCGGGCCGTAAAGGGAAGCGCGCCCGCATCGGCATGGTTCGACCTCGCCCTTGTCAGGCAGGATCTGCATGATCATGTGGGGGCAGCGGCCGCCTATCGCAAAGCGCTGGAGATACGCCCCGACGACGCCGAGGCGGCGGTCAATCTGGGGGTAGCACTTCAGGAAGCGGGCGATATGGACGCCGCGATCGAGGCCTATCGAACGGCCTACGGGCAGCGCGCCACAACCTTTGGCACCATCGCGATGGCCCTGACGTCAGCGCCGCACGGCAAGCTTTGGATCGATCGCGAAACGTTGAAGGGCTTGCTTGGTAAAAACAAAAATTAGGTCGGGTCGCATTTGGAGCGGCGGCACTCGGATCGGAGCTCTAGCGGGCGCGTTTCACGCGAAACTGCTTACGGTAGACGCCGGGTTCGGCAAGAACATCGGCGACGGTTTTTTCATAGGAGGCTTTGCGTGTGACATCGAAGCTTTCGAAAACGAGTTCGGGCGCGGCGCGCGGCACGGGAAAGCATTGCGCGACCGGCGTGCCCTTCGCCAGCACGCCGGAGAAACCCTGGTCGGTCCAAATCGCCGGGAAATTGATGCCGGCGTCCTGGAAGTGATCCGAATCGACGACACCAGTCACCAGGCGGAAAGGAAGATCATCGCGGTTGACCGGATGGGTGGCGAAGAGGGACCAGCCTTCCTCCAACTCGATCGTCCAGAAACTGTTGAATTTTATCGCCGCCAGCCCATTCGACAACGGTGCGCCGGAGAGCTGTTCGGCGACATGGAAGCTGAGCGGCGAACGCGGGTGGCCCTTCGTTGACGGCTCGGCGATGTCCCGCCGCCATTCAAAGGCCCCGTTCTCAACTGTCACATCGCATGGCAGCAGGATCATGCAGCCA
>NZ_RZSJ01000553.1:0-4048 GCF_003998025.1 Mesorhizobium sp. M8A.F.Ca.ET.021.01.1.1 | reverse complement strand
ATGGCGAACTGGCCGTCAACCGGGAACGTCCGAACGAATTCGCGGCCGACAACTGGAAACGCGCTCTGGTCTCCGAAACAATCGTCAAACCGGAAATGTTCGACAAGGCGGACGGGCAATTCGATATTGCCGCTCCCACCGACCTGCCGCAGGGATCGCCGTTCTATTGCCGCGAAGGCCTTTGCCTTGCCAGGCACCCTTCCGGCGCGATCGTCGCCTATGTCGAGGATCGCAAGAACACCTGGAAAGCCTGCGCCTTCGCCGACCTGATCGTCGTCAATGACGCGACCGCCTATGACGCCTGCCACAATCCGCTGGTTGTCGTCGTCACGAAACGGCAGCTCGCCCGCAAGGGAAGTGCTGCCGTCTTCTTCGATCCCCAGTCGGCCACAACCCCGGCTGTGATCGAATTCGCTGTCGACGGACCATACCGGCCCTGGCACGAGCAGCGAAAATTCTCACGCGAGGCGAGGGGGCTGCCGCCCTATAAAAAGCCAGACAAGTCCGATGGCAAACCGGCTCAGTAGCGCCTGATCAGCCCGACCAGCTTGCCTTGTACCTTGACTCTGTCCGGCCCGAAAATACGCGTTTCGTAGGCTGGATTGGCGGCTTCGAGCGCGATCGAGGCGCCTTTACGGCGGAACCGCTTCAGCGTCGCTTCCTCCTCGTCGACCAGCGCCACGATGATTTCGCCCGGACTTGCCGTGTTCGCATTGCGGATGATGACCGTGTCGCCGTCGAAGATACCAGCCTCGATCATCGAGTCACCCTTGACCTCCAGCGCATAGTGCTCGCCGCCCATGATCATATCCGGCGGCACCGAGATCGAATGCGTCTGATGCTGGATGGCATCGATCGGCACACCGGCGGCGATACGGCCCATGACCGGGATGGACACGGCTGAAACCACATCGTCGTCATTGCCGGCCGCGGGCAGACGCGAAGGCGCCGTCGCCGGCTTGAGCTGGCGGCCAAGATTGTTTTGACCAAGGCTGCCCTGGATGACGCTGGGCGAAAATTTCTTTGCCGCGTTCAGGCCGGGCGCGATCGAATCCGGCAGCCGCAGCACCTCCAGCGCGCGCGCCCGATTGGGTAGCCGGCGAATGAAGCCGCGTTCCTCCAGCGCCGTGATCAGGCGATGAATCCCGGATTTGGAGGCAAGATCGAGCGCTTCCTTCATCTCGTCGAAGGAGGGCGGTATCCCGCTTTCCTTGAGCCGTTCGTGGATGAACATCAGCAGTTCATGTTGCTTGCGTGTCAGCATGGCGGCCCCCAAGGCATTGAACGAAGGTCTGAACCAGAATCGAAAAAACAAACCCAGAACAAACACTATCTGTTCCAGTTGTGTTCCGCAACCGTTTAAAGTTTAATGAATTTGTTAAGGCTGCGGATGTTTTTTGTCCGCTACGGCGGGCAGAAGCCGACCTTTTCCGCCATCGGCAGGCCCATTGAAATCGTTATGGTTAATGGCCTGTGGCCCATCCGCTCCCGAGTTTGGCGTCAGCCGTTCGGAAGGCTTTCCCCGGGCGGATTGTATAATTTATCGGTCCGTTATTCGCGGAACGAAACGAAACCAAAACGCCAACGACTGGCAGCTTCGGGGCAGCGATGGACCCAGGCGTCCGGCCCCACTCCGACCAACGCGTGCGAATAGGTGTCGCGGAAGCGCCGGAGTCATCCCGAACCAGCTTTCAAGCTGCCGGCGCGGGCGGCGTATTTGGTCGGGCCGCTGTCTTCGCTGTGGACATAGACGTGCAGGGTGTAGCCGATATGGGCCACCATCAGCGCCTTGGCCCGCTCGACGTCACGATCGAGTGCCGCTTCCATGATCGCGGTATGGTGTTCGATCGCAATCGCTTCGCGCAGCGCCTCCATCGCCTCTTCGTAGCCATCCTTGAGGCCGGCCGCGGCCCGCAATGTCGGCGCCAGACCAAGAAAGCGATGATGCCGGCGCAATTGATCCGAGATCGTCGAGCGGAAACGCAACAGCCAATCGCATGTGGCGGCACTCAGCAGCGCCGCATGGAAAGCCTCGTGATTCTCGTCCCATTTGTCGACCGCCGCATCCGAGGGATCGTCGACCGCGGTTTTGCAACGGGAGAGCCGGTAGTGGGCGGTGACCACGGCATCTTCCCATTCCTTGCCGCCTTTCTCCATCGATTCGAGGAACAGGGGGATCTCGACCACCATCCTGGCGCGCGCCAGGTCCTCCAGTTCGGCCCGCGACACCCGAGCCACGGTAAAACCGCGATTGCTGATGGCGGTGACCAGGCGTTCGGCCTCGAGCCGCGACAAGGCTTCGCGCAATGGCGTCCAGCCGACTCCATAGGTGCCGCGCAGTGCACTCAGTTTGAGCGGGGCGCCGGGCATGAGGCGCGTGGTCAGGATATCGCGCCGCAACAGCTGATAGGCTGCCTCCGTCTTTGTGGAGCTCGTTTGATCCTGCATCGCGGTCCATCCGTCGTCTGGCAGGGAAAATTATATATGATGTAGGGGCATGGCAAGAATTATATATAATGTTTGACACAAGCCGGCGGACTGACCATGATCGTTTGCAGTAGCCGCGCTGCAAGCGGCGCTGATCAAATCTGGGAGGAAATGATGTTGAAGTCGAAATCCGCTTGGTTGTCGGGTTTGTTCATGGCTAGCGCGTTGATGGTGAGCGCCGGCAGTGCCGCCGCCGACCAGATACGCATCGGCATTGCCAATTTCGGCGAGCACCCCCAGCTCAATGCCGCCATAGCCGGCTTCAAGAAGGCGCTGACGGACAATGGCTTCGTCGAGGGCAAGGACGTCGTCTATACGGAAAGCCATACCAATTTCGATGCATCGCTGGTGCCGCAGATGATCGCCAAGCTGCAGGCGGAGCAGCCCAAGCTGATCTACACCATCACCACGCCGGTCTCGCAGATCGCCAAGAAGGCGCTCGCCGGTTCCGGCATTCCAATCGTCTTTGCCGCGGTCACCGATCCAGTGGCGGCCAAGCTGGTGCCGTCGTGGGATTCAGGTGACGAAGGCATGACCGGCGCCAGCGATCTGCAGGACGTCGCCGCGGTGATGGCCTTCACCAAGAAGCTGCTGCCGAACGCCAAGCGCTTCGGCGTGCCTTACAATCCGGGCGAGGCCAATGACGTTGCCTTGGTCGAAAAGATCAAGGCGGCGGCGCCCGCCGCTGGCTTCGAGGTGGTGGAGGTCGGCATCGACAACGTCAATGACATCCAGCAACGTATCGCTTCGCTCGCCGGCAAGGCCGACGTCATCTACGGCCCGGCCTCGAACCTGATCCAGCCGGCGATCGCCGCTGTCTCCGCCGCCGCCCGCCAGGCCGGTATCCCGGTCGTCAACTCCGATGACAGCGCGGTCCGCAACGGCACTGTGCCGGCGAGCTTCGCGGTCAATTACACGCAGGTTGGCATCAACGCCGGCGACATCGCCGCAGAGATACTCAAGGGCAAGGATCCCAAGACGATCGCGCCGTCGCGCCCGGCCTACAAGGATCACATGGCAACGATTTCCCGCAAGGCGATGGCCGCGTTCGGCATCGAGATACCGGCCTCGATGGCAGATTGCGGCTGCATCGTCGACTGACATCAGGCTGCATGAAGGTGACGGCGCGGGCGCCGTCACTTTTCATGTCAGGGAGGAACGATGCTCGAGATCCGATCCGCGCGCAAAGTATTCTACAGGGGCCAGGCCGACGAGAAGATCGCGCTGGACGGCCTCAGCCTGTCATTGGCGACTGGCGAGTTCGGCATCGTCATCGGCTCCAACGGGGCGGGCAAGAGCAGCATGCTCAACGCCATTTCCGGCGCTCTGATCCTCGATTCCGGCCAGATCCTGATCAATGGCGCCGATGTGACTGATATGCCGGTGCACAAGCGCGCCGCGAAGCTGGCCCGCGTCTTCCAGGATCCGATGCGCGGCACCGCCGCCAGCATGACGGTCGCGGAAAACATGCTGCTGGCTGATTTGCGCAGCAGCAAGCGCACCTTGCGCCAGGGGCTGAACGCCACCCGGCTCGCGTCCTACAAGGAACGCCTGTCGATAC
>NZ_RZSJ01000552.1:0-4059 GCF_003998025.1 Mesorhizobium sp. M8A.F.Ca.ET.021.01.1.1 | reverse complement strand
TCTTGCGGTGCTGTTCAGCCAGGGTGCCAGCCGGGGTGACATGGGCGGCTGCCCCCTGGAGCTTGTTCCTCCAGCCGCTGATGACCTGTTCCTCGCCCGCCAGCAACGCGTCATAGCCGGCGCGCGCGACGTCGGCCGGATTGTCCTTCTCGTCGGTGCCGACCTTGGTGTCCATCATTTCGGCACGTTCGAAGAACCGCGTCTGCGTCGCACCGGGCATCAGCACCGTCACGGTGACGCCGGTGTCCTTCAATTCGTGCCGTAGCGCGATGGCGAAAGAATCGATGAACGCCTTGGTGCCGTTGTAGACTGCCTGGAACGTGCCCGGCATGAAGCCGGCGATCGATCCGGTAAACAGAATACGCCCGCGTCCGCGCCTGGCCATCCTCGCGGCCAGTTGATGGGCCAGATAAATTGTTCCGGTGATATTGGTGTCGACGATGCGACGGATCTTGTTCCAGTCCTGGTCGACGAAGCCGTGACCCAGGCCGCGCCCCGCATTCAGAAAGAGCAGGTCGATATCCCGATTTCCGATCCGCGACACCAATCTGTCGGCGCCCTCCACGGTTGCCAGGTCGACCTCAAGCGCCTCGACCGCCACGTCGTGCGAAGACAGCGCCTCTGCCGCCTGCTTGATCGCCGGCTCATCGGCCGCGATGACAAGGTTATAACCGGCCTTCGAGCAGAGCTTGGCAAGTTCCTTGCCGATGCCGCTTGAGGCCCCGGTTACCACCGCGAGTTTAGTTGCCGTCATCATATCCTCCGCTCCTGACCGCCGCCCCCAACCATCCCAAGCCAGGATTGTTCCGTGGTCGGTTGCCCGCGTCCGACGACGCGCTCCCGGTCGACAAGTTTTCTCGGGCAAGGTGGAACAACCTTCGTGGCCGACAGTTCGGCGGCAAAGGGAGCCGCGGATGCAGTATGCGCAAGACATCGCCCTCAGGCGCGTTGATATACTGATCGAGCAGTATGTCGTCGCCAGAAGCAAAACCTGTGACTTCGTCTCGACGGAACTGGCTTGCAATGCCATCCGGTCGGTCATGCGCAGCCCCGTCAATGATGCGGAACTCGACCTCATGCTGGCCAGGAAGGCAATGAAACAGGGCCTGTCGGTTCGCTTCGACCGCACGGGACGTTGGTCCGACGTGGTGCCGAAAGCAGGTCAGGAGGACTTGAAATGAGAACGATTCTGCTAATTGCGGCGCTCTTCGCGTTGGCTGGGTGCAATGAGAACAACGCGGATCCGGCCAAGTCCAAGACCGATACGGTGAACAGTCAGCCTGTCGACAAAAATCCGAAAGTCGACAGCAATCCGACGCCTCAGACGAGCTCCGGCGGGGATCAGCAAGGCACCCAGCCCACGCAGCCAGCCAAGCCCTGAACTCGGGCGGGAACCGGCCTGTGCCCTTGCCCACGCAGGGATATGAGGCGGGGCTGCGTCACTCCGCGTTGAGCAGGGCCCTGCAGGTTTGGCTGAGAACACGTGGCAGGACGCTGAACGCATACCCAGTGTGCAGCCGTTCGAGCGGCGTGTGATAATCACGCCCCCACGGGCCGATATTGATCGTCGGGATACTGGCAAGGCCTCGGTGCGCGGGCCAGCGCACCCCGTCGCTCCACATCGGCGTGTTGCGGGCGACCACATCGAGCGAGGATTCTGCCGCTTCACCAAAGAAGCTCATATCGGAGATGCCGGCGAAATAATCGGCGCAAGCAATCGTACAGCCGTAGAGTCCGTCTGCGTTGGCGGCAATGTCGCCGGCAATCGCGCGCAGCCTTCTGGCTGCGGGGGTCTGCGACAGGTTCGTTGGCAGGTAAGGTATGGAGCCAAAGCCTATGACCACCGCCGGACCTGACAAACGGCTCAGCCGCCATGCCTCTTCGATGACAAGCCGGCATTGTTCAGGTAGCGAAAGTTCACTGGCCGCGAGCGACGCGCCCAGTGCGCCAACCCTGGATATGGCTTTCCCATCGAGGCGGTCAGCGACAGCCTCGTAACGGTATAGGGCAATGTTGTCGACTACGTCGATAGCGGCCGGCTCGTTACCCGGGCCGAGCCGCTGTTTGAGAGCGCCCAGGCAAGTCGAAGCCGCTTGTGCGCAAAGCTGTTCGAACCGGTCGAACACCTCGCCGGGTGTCCTGCGATAGCTCAGTACATTGAAGCTGGCATAGGCGCTTGCCGGTGTCGTCACGTCATAGCCGGCCTTGCCGTCGCGAATGCTGAGCAGGCTCGCCGGCGTGCCGGGCTCCGACCGGGACTGATCGGTCAGCTCCGGCGCCCATTCCACACGCGTGGCTATCGCGGCAGCCAGCGTCGCGGCATTCAAGCCATTCAGCGGAAAACCGCTATGGGCGGGAACGCCGACAACATAAGCCGTCGGCAGCAGCTTGCCCACAGTGCCCAGCGCGATGATTCGCCCCTTACTGCCGTCGCCATCGTCCGCGATCGCATCGAGATTGATCGCGGCCGCAAATTCCAGTTGGCATTCGTCGGCGATGGTAGGAAGAGCCTGCGCCGCCCTGCGCGCGCCGGCCGAGTTGTTCTCTTCATCGGGTACGGCGAGGAAGAAGATGTTCCCCGCCGGATTGATGCTCTCCGCGAATTGCGTGCAGACGGCCAATCCCGCGGCAAGGCCCGCCTTCATGTCGAGCAGACCGCGTCCGGCGAGAAACTCTCCGGAGGCAAAATCGACGCGTGCGCGTCGGGCGGCGGCCGTCTCGGCTGTGGCCAGGGTCTTGCCGAGCGCAGGCGTGAGCAGGCCCGGCCGGGTCGCGAGATCCTCAAGCTCGCCATAGTCGCGCGTCGTGACGGTGTCGTAATGTCCCGTCAGCACCACAGTGGCCCGGCCACCTCCGCGCAGCAGCATCGCCACGCAGTGTCGGCCGTCTCCGGGCTCGACCTCGATCGTCCAGATTTCCGCATGGCGAAAGGCTGTCTCTTGGCGAAGTTTGCCGGCAAGCCATGGCCCGAACGATGCTTCATCCTCGCTCCCGGTGACGCTCCTGCGCTCGGTCAGGGCGAGCGCCCAGCGTTCGGCGCAGGCGGGCAAGCCCTCTTTTGCTCCACCGTTCATCACCGTCTCCGACATGCTTCGAGAGGTCGAGTTTAGCGTCGGCTAGCTTGTTCCTTCAAGAGCGCGACCGGCTGGGCCTAGCAGCGGCAAGTCTCCCCTGTCGATACCTCGTTGTCGGAATGTGGATGCTGATTATCTGGCCTGCGATTGGAACAACTCGCTCGGTGGCTGGTTGGGCAGCATCCCGTTCCAGGAGATGCGGGCCGTCGACCAGGCAAGTCAAACACGGTTGACCAATCCAGATCTCCACAATCTAGGGAGATTATATGACCTCACGCGACAATGGCCCTCCCGGCAGCACCGATCAGAAGCCACGCTGGGAAGGCCCGCCGGAAAACCGTCCTCGCGGTTATTTGCCGGCGAAGGATGATCCGGCTGAAGATCGTGACGCAGCGGGCGAAAACCTGAAGGATCCCGACAAGCACGACCTGGGCGATGCGCTCACGACCAGGCGCAACAAATAGAATGCGACAAATGCCACGCCGGGAGCAATCGAAATACTGACAAGGCCGCGCATATGCCGCAGGCAACAGAAGCGCGGGGCGCGGAGCGGGGCGCCTGGGCGACACCCAACAAGTATGGCCGCGCAGGCAACAGTCTGCCAATTCTGAAACCCTGTCGCGATGACTTTGGGGATTATGTCTTTGCTTGTCCAAACCCCTTCCCTCGCCACCGGCATCGGTGCTATCGCAACCCGCTGATGCGCCTCATGCAGATACTCGCAGGAAAAAATTGGCACCGCAATTGGCACCGGACGGGCGATGAGGGGCAGGGACGTAGAGGTACGCAAGCGGCTATCGAGATTAGACAATTACCGGAAAACCGAGCTGGTCGGGACCTTTACGGACACATCGGGATTGCCGGAGCCGTATTTTAAGTCCCTTGCGTCTACCAATTCCGCCACGTCCGCAGCCCAGCCCTTTTCAGATGCCAGACACAGCCCGTCAAGTCGTGTTCTGCGGTGCCTGAACACGCAACCCAGAGG
>NZ_RZSJ01000551.1:0-4082 GCF_003998025.1 Mesorhizobium sp. M8A.F.Ca.ET.021.01.1.1 | reverse complement strand
AGCATGTGCCGGTCGTGGCCGAGCACCAGCAGGTCGAGCGCGCCGTCCTCGCGGTCGGCCTGGAACAGCCGGTCGAGGCCGAGCAGGCAGGCAAGCAAGGCGCCGATCCACAGGATCGCAGGGCCGATCCGGGCCAACAGCTTGAGGTCCGGCCCGACGCCGAAGGGGATGGTGGCGATGACGGCAAGGAAGAAGATGACCCCGGTCAGCGCGCCGCCGCCGGCACGGATATTGAGGCGGATGTCGCGGGCTAAGAGGGACCACATTACGACGTGGTCCCCGGTTGAAGAAGGCGTTCCGTCACGCCCCCCTCTGTCCTGCCGGACATCTCCCCCACGAGGGGGGAGATCAGCCGTCGGTTCGGCTTTCGCCAATCACTAGCGTCGCCAAGATGAGCGAGGCGCCGAAGCCACCAATCTCCCCCCTCGTGGGGGAGATGGCCGGCAGGCCAGAGGGGGGCGCCGTAGAGCACGGAAATCAATGGCCTACCCTCATTTGCAGCTCGCGCGCCCCTTCCAATCCCAGCGGCAGATGCGTTGCCGCAACGGCCATCCCTCCATCCCCCAAGTGCCCGCGCATCAGCCCCGCGAACCTTCCTTCCGAAGCCTTGTCCAGCCCCGCCGTCGGCTCGTCCAGCAGCCACAGCGGCCGATGGCTGACCAAGAGCTTGGCGATCGCCGCGCGGCGCCTTTGCCCGGTCGAGAGATAGCCGAACGGCAAATGGCCGATGCCGCCCAGCCCGACCGTTTCCAGCGCCTCCTCGACACCGAGCCGGCCTTCGCCATGGAACTCCCGCCAGAAGCGCAAATTCTCCGCCACGCTCAGTGCCGTCTTCATTGCGTTCTGATGGCCGAGATAGTGGCACGCCGACGCAATCGAGGGGAATTCATCACCGCCGCCTTCGAGCAGCAGTCGGCCTTCGGCTTTCGGCAGCAGTCCGGAGACCACCCTGAGCAAGGTCGATTTGCCCGAACCGTTCGGCCCGGTGACGACCAGCGCCTGCCCGGCTTCCAACGCAAACCCGATGCCGGAAAACACCGCCTCGCCGCCGCGCTCGCCGCCCAGATTTTCGGCGATCAGCCGCATCCCTTGCCTGTCCCTCGAACGAAGCGGCACGGCCGCTGCCGCATCGCACAAATTTGCTTTGCAACTGTCTAGAACTATTCCAGAAAATTCTCTATATGCGGGTCATCCGTGCCAGCGGTCGGCACGGGAACAGAATTAGCGCCGAACCAGCGCACGCGCCGCCTTGAACGGCTCGGGTTGCTTGGGAGCGGACAGCGGAAATGGCCGTACCCGCACCTTTGCGCGTGATTGCATGCCATCGGCGTCCGTTCCCTTTCAGGCTGAACAGACAAGGATCGCACGTGTCAAAATCCCTCGACAGTTTCAATTGCCGCCGCACGCTGAAAGCGGGCGACGCCGAGTATGTCTATTTCGACCTCGTCGAGGCCGAGAAGAACGGCCTCACCGGCATTGCCCAGCTGCCCTATTCGATGAAGGTGCTGCTGGAAAACCTGCTGCGCAACGAGGATGGCCGCTCCGTCACCAAGGAATCGATCCAGGCGGTGGCCGGCTGGCTGACCGACAAGGGCACCGCCGGCGTCGAGATCGCCTACCGCCCGGCCCGCGTCTTGATGCAGGATTTCACCGGCGTCCCGGCCGTGGTCGATCTCGCCGCCATGCGCGACGCCATGGCCTCGCTCGGCGGCGATCCGCAGAAGATCAACCCGCTGGTCCCGGTCGACCTCGTCATCGACCATTCCGTCATCGTCGACGAGTTCGGCACGCCGATGGCCTTCGCCCGCAATGTCGAACTCGAATATGAGCGCAACGAAGAGCGCTACAAATTCCTGAAATGGGGCCAGCAGGCGTTCCGCAACTTCCGCGTCGTGCCGCCCGGCACCGGCATCTGCCACCAGGTCAACCTCGAATATCTCGGCCAGGTCGTGTGGACCAGCACCGAGGACGGCGAAACCACAGCCTATCCCGACACCTGCGTCGGCACCGATTCGCACACCACCATGATCAACGGCCTTGGCGTGCTCGGCTGGGGCGTCGGCGGCATCGAGGCCGAGGCGGCCATGCTCGGCCAGCCGGTTTCCATGCTGTTGCCCGAAGTCATCGGCTTCCGCCTCACCGGCAAGCTCAAGGAGGGCGTCACCGCCACCGACCTCGTGCTCACCGTCACCCAGATGCTGCGCAAGAAGGGCGTCGTCGGCAAGTTCGTCGAGTTCTTCGGGCCCGGTCTGTCCAACATGACGCTGGCCGACCGCGCCACCATCGGCAACATGGCGCCCGAATACGGCGCCACCTGCGGTTTCTTCCCGGTCGATTCGGAAACCATCCGCTACCTCACAATGTCGGGCCGCAGCGAGGACCGCATCGCCTTGGTCGAGGCCTATTCCAAGGCGCAAGGCATGTGGCGCGAGGCCGGTTCCGCCGATCCGGTCTTCACCGACCTGCTCGAACTGGAACTCGACAGCGTCGTGCCGTCCATGGCCGGCCCCAAGCGCCCGGAAGGCCGTGTGGCGCTCGAAGGCATTCCGGCCGGCTTCGCCAAGGCGATGGACACCGAGTACAAGAAGGCGGCGGAAATCTCCAAGCGCTACGCCGTTGAAGGCACCGACCATGACCTCGGCCATGGCGACGTCGTCATCGCCGCCATCACGTCGTGCACCAACACCTCGAATCCGAGCGTGCTGATCGGCGCCGGCTTGCTTGCCCGCAACGCCAACCGCCTCGGTTTGAAGCAGAAGCCGTGGGTAAAAACCTCGCTGGCCCCCGGCAGTCAGGTGGTGGCCGAATATCTGGAAAAGTCGGGCCTGCAGAAGGAGCTCGACCAGATCGGCTTCAACCTGGTGGGCTTCGGCTGCACCACCTGTATCGGCAATTCCGGCCCGCTGCCGGCGCCGATCTCCAAGACCATCAACGACAAAGGCCTGATCGCTGCCGCCGTGCTCTCCGGCAACCGCAACTTCGAAGGTCGCGTCTCTCCCGACGTGCAGGCGAACTACCTCGCCTCGCCACCGCTGGTCGTGGCCCACGCGCTCGCCGGCACCGTCACCAAGGACCTGACATCAGAGCCGCTCGGCGACGACAAGAATGGCAATCCGGTTTATCTCAAGGATATCTGGCCAAGCTCGGCCGAGATCCAGGAGTTCATCGAGAAGAACGTCACCCGCGAGCTGTTCGCCCGCAAATATGCCGACGTCTTCAAGGGCGACGAGTACTGGCAGAACGTCAAGGCGCCGGAAGGCCAGACCTATGCCTGGGACAACAATTCGACCTATGTGCAGAACCCGCCCTACTTCGCCGGCATGACATCAGGTTTCGGCAAGATCGGCGACATCAAGGGCGCCCGCGTGCTCGGCCTGTTCGGCGACAAGATCACCACCGATCACATCTCGCCCGCCGGGTCGATCAAGGCCGCCTCGCCGGCCGGCAAATACCTCACCGACCATGGCGTCGGCGTCGCCGACTTCAACCAGTACGGCACGCGGCGCGGCAACCATGAGGTGATGATGCGCGGCACCTTCGCCAACATCCGCATCCGCAACCACATGCTGGGCGAGAATGGCCGCGAGGGCGGCTACACCATCCACTATCCCACGAAGGAAGAGGAATCGATCTACGACGCGGCGATGGAATACAAGAAGGAAGGCGTGCCGCTGGTCATCTTCGCCGGCGTCGAATACGGCAACGGCTCGTCGCGCGACTGGGCGGCCAAGGGCACGAACCTGCTTGGTGTCCGCGCCGTCATCGCCCAGTCCTTCGAGCGCATCCATCGCTCGAACCTGGTCGGCATGGGCGTCATCCCCTTCGTCTTCGAGGACGGCACTTCCTGGGCCTCGCTTAACCTCAAGGGCGACGAACTGGTCGAGATCGATGGCTTGAGCGCCATCAAGCCGCGCCAGACGATGACCGCCAAGATCACCTATGGCGACGGCACGGTGAAGAACGTGCCGATCATCTGCCGCATCGATACGCTGGATGAGCTCGACTACTTCAAGAACGGCGGCATCCTGCAATACGTGCTGCGCGATCTGGCAGCGTAGAAAGTAGGGGAGTAGGGAACTAGC
>NZ_RZSJ01000550.1:0-4083 GCF_003998025.1 Mesorhizobium sp. M8A.F.Ca.ET.021.01.1.1 | reverse complement strand
TATTGTCTCGGCAGCGGCGTCTTCCAATACGCTCACGCATCCAATCGTTTCTGCAATCACGCCCAAAGCCCTCGCTTCATTGCCAGACAATCCACCAAGTCCCCTGCCGGCGCTGTCGGTCCCGCACGCTGGCCGGGCCGGTCGGAGAGGCTCCGTCCATGGCTGGGCTGACAATCAAGCAGTTGCGCACTTGGCGGCTGTGCTGCCGTCCCCGAACAGCACTCGCCTTGCAAACACCGACGCCCTCGAATTCCGCGCAGGACCGCAGCATCCGACGGGGGGCAACCGAACACAAAGAGAATGCCGCGTCTTCCACCATTCGGTGGATAGCGACGGCCGGAGTTCGATGGTAGCGCCCGGGGGCGGATGACCATCCCCGTCGGGAGATGATCAAAGGGCTTGCCCGATCCGGATCATGCTTTAATTTTGCTGCGGTACAGCAAGGATTTTGTTGCCGTGCGGCAAGGATGGTGGCGATGCGTTCTGCCTTCTCGATGGCTCAGTTGTCCGAACTGATCGGGCTGATCTACGACGCCGCGATCGATCCCGCGCGCTGGCCCGTCGCGATCGAGGAGATGCGCATCGCGCTCGGCTTCGGGACCGCCGCCATCCGCCTGCAAGCATTGCCGTCGGGCGAGGTGCTGGTCAACGTGACCAGCAACATCCCGCAGCCCTATGTCGACCGGATGGCCAGCTACGGCGCTGAAATCGTCGAGCTATGGGGTGGGATGGCGGTGGTAGGCTCGCTGCCGATGGATCGGCCGGCGGTGTTGAGCCAAGTCAATCCCAACCTCGACACCACGACGAACCGCTATTTCGTGGAGTGCGGCAAACCGCAAGGCATGATCGATTCCCTGGCGCTGCCGCTCGCGCGGGATGGGCGTGGTCTAGGCTCGCTGTCCTTCAGCCGCCATGTCGATGCCGCTCCCATCAGCGATCTGCAGATTGAGGCCGCCCGATTGCTGATCCCGCATCTGCAGCGCGCCGCGACGATCAACCGGCTGCTGGACATGGCGGCGATTGCCCGGTCGACCTTCCAGACGGTGCTCGACACGCTGACGGCGCCGATCCTTCTCACCACCGCCGATCTGCATGTCGTGCATGCCAATCCAGCTGCCCGGGACATCGTCGCCACGGGCGAGTTGCTGAACATCCGCAACGGAGTTCTCACCGCCAGGGTCGCCGCCGTGTCCAGCGCGCTGGCCGTCGCGGTATCGCAGGCGGCACAGGACGAAAGCGCCATCGATCGCAAGGGACTGGGAGTTCCGATACGCTGGAAGGACGGCTCGGCCGGAGCCTTGCACGTGCTGCCGCTGCGTCCGGGGCGCGGGGCGTTCGATGCCAGCGTGGTGGCGGCGGTGTTTGTCGCACGCGCGGATACGCCCTTTGTCGCGCCGACCGCGCTGGTCGCGGCGCTGTTCGGCCTGACGCCGGCCGAGGCACGTGTCTTCGAGCAGATCGCGGCGGGCCGCACGGTGGAGGAGACGTCCGATGCCCTCAACATCGGCCGGAGCACGGTCAGGACGCATTTGCTGCGGCTGTTCGAGAAGACCGGCGTGCGGCGACAGGCCGAGCTGGTTCAGCTCGCCGCGTCGCTGGCGTCGCCTATGGCCGGCGTGGCGTAGCCCTGTGAGCAGACCCCGGCTGCGGGGAGACATACGGCGCGGGCCGGTTGCAACCAGCAAAGAACTCAAGCGGCCTTGTCGCGGGAATTCATTTCAACCAGGCAGTCCGATCCGCAAACCAATGTGCTCGATCACGCTGGCAAGCGTTGTCTTTTTGATCTCGAGCGAAATTTTCGTCCTCGCGCGCGCGGCCGGGATGAACAATTCTTCCTCGCTGTACCTACTCAGGAACGCCGCCACGGCCGACAATTCGGCACCCTTTACGCAGATATTTATAATGCTATGCGACGGCCGCTTTGCGGCGCGCTCGGATAGGATCTGCAGCGGCCCGCAAGTGCAGTCACAATATCCTTCGTCGTGGTGATAAATACAAATACAGTGCTGGTATTGCGGGCAAATTGTATTGCATTCGCAATCATCCTCAATTGTCATCGTATTCTCCAAGCATTTGAAATCTATGGGTGCCCATTGGATCGGGACTAGAGGTAGACGCAGACCACCACGAAAAGAATTTCGGGTCGTCCACCGTTCGGTGGACAGTGACGGTCCCAGCCCGACGATTTCGCCCCCGACGCCCGTACCGCTATGTCAGGGTGGGCGCACCGGAGCCGCCCTTTCCGCCTCGGCGGGGTCTCATCGGCAGATTTTTTCCAACAAACCCACCTTCGTTGGAAGGATTTAACTCTACAAGAACCATAGAATTAGCTGACTATGAACAGGCAATCCGGTTTTCCCCTTTTTCAAGGAGCCTTTCATGTCCAGCATTTCACGCCGCATCATTCTCCTGTCTTCGGCGGCCCTTGCCGGCGCCGCCTTCCTCGGTCCGGCCATGGCCGATGACCTGAAGATCACCATCGGCTACCAGACGGTGGTCGAGCCCTCCAAGGTGCCGCAGGCCGACGGCGCCTATGAAAAGGCCACCAAGGCCAGCATCGACTGGCGTAAATTCGATTCCGGCGCCGACGTCATCGCCGCGGTCGCCTCCGGCTCGGTCGATATCGGCTATGTCGGCTCGAGCCCGCTGGCGGCCGCCGCCAGCCGCGAACTGCCGATCCAGACAATCTTCGTGGTCGGCCTGATCGGGCCGTCGGAAGCGCTGGTCGCCCGCAACGGCGCCGGTATCGAGAAGGTCGCCGACCTCGCCGGCAAGAAGGTCGCCGTGCCGTTCGTGTCGACGACGCATTACAGCCTGCTTGCCGCGCTCAAGCATGAGAATGTCGATCCGAAGTCGGTCCAGATCCTCAATCTCAGGCCGCCGGAAATCGCCGCCGCCTTCGCGCGCGGCGATATCGATGCCGCCTATGTCTGGGATCCGGCGCTGGGCCAAATCAAGACATCGGGCAAGGTGGTGCTGGATTCCTCGCAGGTCGCCGCCTGGGGCGCGCCGACCTTCGATGCCTGGATCGTGCGCACCGACTTCGCCGACAGGAATCCGGAAGCCGTGCGCGACTTCGTCAAGGTGACGGGATCAGCCTATGCCGAATATCTCGCCAAGCCCGACGCCTGGTCGGTGTCGTCGCCGCAGGCCGCGTCGATCGCCAGGCTCACCGGCGCCAAGCTGGAAGAAGTGCCGGAGCTCCTGAAGGGTTATGTGTTCCCGACGCTTGAAGAGCAGGCCTCGGACAAATTCCTCGGCGGCGGCACGGTCAAGGCGGTCGCGGCCGCGTCCGCCTTCCTCAAGGAGCAAGGCAAGGTCGACGCCGTGCTGCCGGACTACTCGAAATACGTGACGTCGAAATACGTCACCGAGGCGCTGGCCTCGAACTGACGGCCCAAACGCGCGGCTCACCTTCCCGGACGCCGTGCGTTGCCTGTCCCGGAGCCGCTGACGAGGCGCGGTTTCGGGGCAGGCGGATTTTACCGAACCGATTCATCCCTGACGCAATTCCGGACGGAAAACCGCCTGACACTTTTCTGGAATTGCTCGGCGAGGGGCCATGCCGAATCTCGTGCTCGACAACATCTCCATCCACTATGACGGCCAGCCGGCGCCCGCCGTCGAGCGGGTGTCGATCAACGTCGCCGGGAATGACTTCGTCGTTCTTGTCGGCCGCTCCGGCTGTGGCAAGACCTCGCTGCTCAACGTTGCCGCCGGCCTGGTCGCGCCCGCGCGCGGCACGGCCTCGATCAACGGCCAGCCGATCACCGGACCCGGTTCGGACCGGGCGGTGGTGTTCCAGAACGATGCGCTGTTTCCCTGGTTGACCGCCCGCGAGAACGTCGCCTTCGCGCTGCGGCTGCGCGGTGTCAGGCCGACCGAGCGGGCGCGGCGCGCCGACCGGCTGCTGGACCTGGTGAAGCTCGGCGATGCCGGCGACAAGCGCATCTGGGAGCTGTCGGGCGGCATGCGCCAGCGTGTCGGCCTTGCCCGCGCGCTCGCCGCCGAACCCGAATTCCTGCTGCTCGACGAGCCGCTCGGCGCGCTCGACGCGCTGACGCGCGAACGCATGCAGACGAC